>JAFNUH010000240.1 GCA_017384185.1 Alistipes sp. | reverse complement strand
TCCATAGACATCACTAAAATCGTCATTAACACTAAGAGGCCCTGCGCCCGTAGGGAGTTGCGAGCTGACATTCATCACCTTGCGGCGCAACTCATCCCAGAGCTGAGGGATCTCTGTGGCACGTGTTCCAGCCTCCAACTCAACCATAATCTTCGAGAAGCCGTAGTAAGACTCTGAGGTCACCTTCTTGACCTTACGCATCGACTGTAACTCACGAGCTACGGGCTCCGAGATAAGTTGCTCGACCTCGTAGGGCGTAGCTCCAGCATAGGGGCAAGTCACAACGGCTGTCTTGAGTACGAAGGTTGAGTCCTCCTTCTTACCCATCTTTACAAACGACCATACACCACCCACAACAAAGAGCGCCAGCACAAAATAAACGATAGTGCGATGGCGCAACGAGTACTCCGAAATCATCATCCCATCAACGATTTATAACCTTTACCTCCTCGCCCTCTTGCAGACGATAGATACCAGCCGTAACCACCACATCTCCAACACTCAAGCCCTTGCGCACTGTGACCATATCACGACCGAAAACATCACCCAGCACTACGGCTTGACGCTCCACCCGACCACCATCGACGACCCATACATACTCTCCACCCTCGGCAGGAGCATATACCGCAGTAAGCGGCACTGCCACCTCATCGGCAGAGCGCTCGGCAGAACGGATTGTTATCTGGCAGGTCATACCCGGCGAAATATTATACGGAACAACCTCTGCCCTATCCAACTTTATCGAAACGGGAAAACCCGAGGCATCGGAGGCAGTCTTTGCGTAGGTTCCGAGATGAGCCGAGAAACGAATTTTAGGATAGTTGTCGAAAGTAACATAGAAACGTGTAAGAGTGTCACCGAGCAGAGCCATACTACTCTCAGGCATAGTAAACTCAACTGTTGTACTTATAGGATTGACAAGTCGCAGGATTGTCTCTCCCGACGAGACACGTTGATAGGCATCGACATATGTACGTTCTATAACGCCTGCAAAGGGAGCACGCAACTTGGTGTCTTGAAGCAAATCCTTTGAGTTCTCATACTGCGATTTTGCCTGCACATATGCCGTCTGTGCAACCTCGAACTCCTGTTGCGACACCGCCTCGTGTGCAAGCAGACGCTTCATACGCTCATACTGCGACTCGGCTCGCTCATACTGCGCCTTGTCGGCAGCCACCTGCAACTCCACATCACGTGGGTCGAGCTGCGAAAGCAGTTCACCTTTATTTACATACTGCCCCTTCGAGACATCGACGCTCGCCACACGCCCCGAAATCTTAAAAGCAAGATTTACAGCATCGTCCGCCGTTGCCATACCTGCAAAATCTCGGTCCACATAATCCACCGCACGCACCGTGGCAACCTTGACTGTAGGTACGTCCCTTGCCTCAATCTTTCGTTCTCGGCACGCAAGAGAAGTTATAGCAACAGAAAATAGAATACAAAATAGAGTTATACGTCTACACATAGGAATAAAAAAATTGACCTTCGCCGTGCAAAGGTCAATTTCTATACCAATCTATATGTATCGTCGTATAGAGCTATCTTACTGCTCAAAATTGATGTTGCGACAATTATACTTTCCCGTGATAACGCCATCATCCAAGACTACCAAGCCGTTGTTTGCACGCAGCATAGTCTTTAGAACCGTAGCATCAATATTATAGCATCTCACCATATCGCTACCATCGAAGCTATAATATGTTACCTCCCGCAGCGGTTGCGGCGTGATGCACACCACCATACCACCATCTGCCTCAGCCTGCTCCACCACAGAGCGCATACGACGACGACAATCGCCACTAATCTTATTAAAGTTTGTAACGCAGATTAGATACAGGCGACCTTTATGGGTCAAAATCTCACGTGTCACGTTGCCCTCAACATCCGAAATTGAGAACTCGCTAACGAGTGTCTGTATGGGCGATATTTCATTATCAACACGGGTCTCTACCCACTCCCACTTCTTATCATCCTGCCACTCCTTATCATCTATTGAGAACTCACGCAACTTACCCGTGCGACGGTTACGATAGACGAGGACATACTCCTCCTCGGACATCTCCTCAACGCCCGTATCGTGCTGCGCCTCAATCATCTGATAGATATTTGCACCCTCCTTATAGGGAAGGAAATCTATCAACGGCAGGTTAAAGTAACAGTAGGTACCCACACCCATAGCCAGCGAACAGAAGAGTACGGTCAAAGCTACCTCCAGGCGGGTGAAATCCAATATTCGCTGATGGCGATAGCGATACCATACAACGATGACCATCGGCAGGATAAACAGATTCTTAAAGAAGGTCTCCCACGGTGAGAGCTTCAGCGCATCGCCAAAGCAACCACAATCCTCGACAGGTATCCACGTAGCACTAAGGAATGTTAGTATTGTAAAGAAGGTCATCGACAGCAGAGCGAAGATTGAGATAAGTCGTGTTCGCACTCTGAAGATAAGCATCAGACCCATCATCAACTCAGCACCGCACAGCCATATAGAGAATACCATACTTGCAGGCTGCAGCTCCTCAAAACCATATATCGAAAGATACTCGTTAACCTTGAGTGCCGTGCCCCACGGGTCAACAGCCTTAACGAAACCCGAAAAGGCAAAGACCAGACCAGCAAATATGCGGCAGAAGTTGGCTAAAATCTTTAATCTTCGTGACGGCATTATTTTGCTGAGTTTATATGATTTTCAACAACTTGCTTAATCTTTGAGAAGATTACGTCGGGAGATGCCATCTCGCCTTCGAGGCTACAATCCACCACATACATATTCTCATCGCACTCAGCAGCATCGAGGTAAACCTGACGCACGGCACGCTGCAAATCCATCGACTGCTCGTGAATATCCTTCTTGCCATTTAGGTAGGCTCTATCATCGCCCTCACGCACCTCCTGCATCAATTTACGCTCGGTAAATGCAAACGGCACATCCAAGAAGAGTGACACATCGGGACGAGGAATAGCAAAATAGTCATACTCCAGATTCAAAATCCATTGGCGCAACTTCTCACGCTCCTCAGCATCGGCAACCTTTGCGCACTGATAACCTATATTTGAATAGACATATCGGTCACATATAACCACCTTGCCCTCAGCCATCCAGCCACGAATCATAGCCGCAGCATCACGTCTATCGCCCGCATAGAGCATAGCAACGATGTATGGGTCCACCTGCTCCACGCTACCCAGCTCACCTCGCAAGAAACGAGCAATCAACTCACCGAAATAGAGAGCATCAAAACGTGGAAAATGCAGATACTCGGTAGAAATACCCTGCTCGGCAAACATACGCTGCAAATTAGCAATCTGCGTAGACTTACCAGAGCCATCGACACCCTCAAGTACTATGAACATATTATTTAAGTTTGGTTTTTATTGCTGTCAAAAAAATTATCGTAACATCCTCACGGCACGCTCTACACCTCTATACAATGCATCCATCTCCTCACGGGTGTTGTACATAGCAATCGAGGCACGGCACATACCCGTAATACCGTAGTGCACCATTACAGGCTCAGCACAATGCTGTCCCGTACGCACGGCAATGCCCAACTTGTCGAGAATCATACCCAAATCGTAGTGATGAACACCCTCGACATTGAACGAGATGATTGAACATTTATCCTCAGTAGTGCCATAGATACGCAAGCCATCGATTTTCTGAAGTTGCTCCTCGGCATAACGAGTGAGTTCTCGCTCATACTCCTCCACAGCCTTCAAATCAAGAGCCTTAAGATATTCTACCGCCTCACCCAAGCCGATAGCACCGATAAAGTTTGCCGTACCAGCCTCATACTTTAGTGGCAGAGGTGCATACGTGGTCTTTGCGAACGACACCCTATCAACCATATCGCCACCACACAGGAATGGAGGCATCTGCTCCAATATCTCTCGTTTGCCATAGAGCACGCCAATACCCGTAGGACCGTAAAGCTTATGACCCGAGAAGGCATAAAAATCACAATCCAGCGCCTTGACATCCACACCGCCGTGTACCACACCCTGGCAACCATCTACCAGCACGTGCGCACCTGCGGCGTGAGCCTTTGAGATAATGGTCTGCAAATCAGGTCGTGTTCCGAGCGTGTTCGAAGCCTGCGTAACGGCAACCATACGTGTCTTATCGTCGAGCAATTCATCCAACTGCTCCACCATCAAACGCCCCGCATCATCGAAGGGCAATACTCTAATCTCAGCCCCACGACGCTCCGCCATCAGTTGCCACGGCACGATGTTGGAGTGGTGCTCCATCTCGCTGATTACGATGTTGTCACCCTCGTGCAGGAACTTCTCGCTCCACGCATAGGCAACCGTGTTGATTGATGCCGTGGCACCCGCCGTAAAGATTACCTCCTCACGTTGCTCGGCACCTATAAAACCTCGCACACGCTCACGAGCCTGCTCGTAAAGCTCGGTAGCCTGCTCCGAGAGGCGGTGTACACCTCGGTGGATATTGGCATTCTGCTCACGATGCAGACGATTCACCGACTCGATGACACGCTCAGGTTTCTGTGCCGTAGCACCACTATCGAGGTAGATGAGTGGCTTGCCATTCACCTTTGTGCCGAGAATCGGGAAATCGTTACGTATGCTATTGATATTCATATTACAAACTCTCAAGTTTTGTCGTAAGCTCACCAGCCAAACACTCGCCAATCTCGCCCGCTGACAAAACAATATCGTTTACAAAGCCCTCAATCTGCAAGCGACGAGCCTGCTGCTCGCTCAATCCACGCTGACGCATATAGAGCACTGCATCGCCATCCAACTGACCAACGGTTGCTCCGTGCGAACACTTCACATCGTCGGCATAGATTTCCAACTGAGGTTTTGTTATAATCTTTGCATCCTTGCCAATCTCAATGTTGCGGTTTGTCTGACGTGCATCGGTTCGCTGTGCATCCTGAGCGACATATACCAAGCCGTAGAACTCGCCCACAGACTTTCCGCCCGCAACGCCCTTAACTAACGAATCGCTCGTACAATCCGACACGTTGTGGTTTACACGTACACTCACCTTAGTACGCTCCTCTCCTCCTGCGATATATGCCGAGCGCAGACGATTTGAGGCGTTACAACCATCCAGATTAACGGTATAATTTGCCGCAGAGCCCGCTACACTAACACTTATAATATCGCACTCGCTATCCGACTGCTGATAAACATCGCACGTCGATGCCACATCGCCAGCAAACAACTCAACCACCTTGAGTGATGAGTTTTGGCACACATCGAAGTGCATCTTCGTAGCCTCGGCACTATGTAACACGACAAGCGAGGCGCTACCCTCGATTGTGCGCTCCACAACTTCGGGGTCAACCAGCACCTCCCATACGTTACCGTCCGAGAGTGTCACCTTATCGCCCGAAGCATTAAAGCCTTTATCTTTGAAAAATTCGAGTAATCCCATCGCTACTCCTTGTGTTCGTTAATGAGCCAATCGTAACCCTCCTTCTCGAGCTTCAACGCCAACGACTTATCGCCCGAGTAGATAATCTGACCCTTGTAGAGTACGTGAACATAGTCGGGAACGATATAATCCAACAGACGCTGATAGTGCGTGATGACAATAGTAGCATTCTCAGGCGTATGCAACTTTGTTACACCCGTAGCCACGATACGCAAAGCATCAATATCCAAACCCGAATCAGTCTCATCCAACACAGCCAACTTGGGGTCAAGCATAGCCATCTGGAAAATCTCGTTCTTCTTCTTCTCTCCGCCTGAGAAACCCTCGTTTACGGCACGGCTCGTAAGCTTAGAGTCCAACTCCACCCCGGCACTCGTCTCACGCATCATACGCAAGAACTCGCCCGCAGTCAAAGGCTCCTC
The DNA here is from genome assembly GCA_017384185.1 of Alistipes sp. Classification (GTDB taxonomy): domain Bacteria; phylum Bacteroidota; class Bacteroidia; order Bacteroidales; family Rikenellaceae; genus Alistipes. The sequence continues at coordinate 3,594 of JAFNUH010000240.1, read as the reverse complement.
GCCACGGAACTTACGCTGCTCGTTTACAGCCATCTTCATAAAGTTAGCCATCGTAACACCAGGAATCTCCACAGGATACTGGAAGCCGAGGAACAGACCCATACAAGCACGCTCCTCAATAGAGAGGTCAAGCAAATTCTTGCCCATAAACTCTACTGTGCCCTCCGTTACCTCAAACTTCTCGTTGCCAGCCAACACCGACGCAAAGGTGCTCTTACCCGAGCCGTTAGGACCCATAATGGCGTGTACCTCACCAGCACGCACCTCAAGGTTTATACCTCGCAGAATCTCCTTATCGCCGACCTTAGCGTGTAAATTCTTAACACTTAACATATCTTATTCTTTTATATTCTTATCAATTACTCCGAGCCATTAACCCACCGAACCCTCAAGGCTCAACGCCAACAGCTTCTGTGCCTCAACGGCAAACTCCATCGGCAGCTTCGCCAACACCTCACGGGCATAGCCGTTTACAATCAAACCTACGGCATCCTCAGTCGAAAGACCTCGCTGGTTACAGTAGAAGAGCTGCTCCTCCGAGATTTTCGATGTGGTAGCCTCGTGCTCCAAGACAGCTGTCGGGTTGTGAGAGCTAATCTCAGGGAAGGTGTGTGCGCCACACTTATCGCCAATGAGCAGCGAGTCGCACTGCGAGTAGTTACGTGCGTTATCTGCCCCCTTAGCTACACGCACCAAACCACGGTAGGCATTTTGGCTCTTGCCTGCCGAGATACCCTTCGAGACAATACGGCTACGTGTGTTACGACCGATGTGAATCATCTTCGTACCCGTATCTGCCTGCTGGTAATTGTTTGTCATAGCCACAGAGTAGAACTCACCCACCGAGTTATCGCCCATAAGCACACAGCTCGGATACTTCCACGTGATGGCAGAGCCTGTCTCAACCTGTGTCCACGAGAGGTGTCCGCCCTCACGGCACAAGCCACGCTTTGTTACGAAGTTATAGATTCCGCCCTTACCCTCCTTATCGCCTGGGTACCAGTTCTGTACGGTAGAGTACTTCACCTCGGCATCCTTCTCAACGACAATCTCAACAACGGCTGCGTGCAACTGATTCTCATCACGGCGTGGTGCCGTGCAACCCTCAAGGTAGCTAACATAAGCTCCCTCATCAGCTACGAGCAACGTACGCTCAAACTGACCCGTACCCTCGGCATTGATGCGGAAGTAGGTCGAGAGCTCCATCGGGCAACGAACGCCCTTAGGAATATAACAGAATGAGCCGTCGGAGAATACTGCAGCATTCAAAGCGGCGTAGAAATTATCTGTATAGGGAACAACAGAGCCCAGATACTTCTGAACCAACTCGGGATATTCACGTATAGCCTCCGAAATAGAGCAGAAGATAATACCCTTCTCAGCCAATGTCTCACGGAATGTTGTCTTAACCGACACGGAGTCCATAACAGCATCTACGGCAACACCCGCCAACGCCATCTGCTCCTCCAGTGGAATACCCAACTTATCGAATGTTCGTTTCAATTCGGGATCCACCTCATCCATCGAGCCTAACTTCTTACGTTGCTTGGGTGCAGCGTAGTAGATTATATCCTGGAAATCAATCTCAGGAATATCAAGGTGTGCCCACGTAGGCAGCTTCATTGTCTGCCAATGACGAAAAGCCTTAAGTCGACGCTCCAGCATCCACTCAGGCTCCTCCTTCTTAGCCGAAATAAGACGTATCACATCCTCATTCAAACCTCGAGCAATGGTCTCGGTTTCAATGTCGGTAGTAAAACCGTACTTATATTCGCCATCAATATTATCTAATATATCTTTATCTTTCTCAGCCATAATATGCGGTTATAATCCGCAAATTTACAAAAAAAATGCAAATGCGCCACCATTTTTTCGATGGTGGCGCATTTTATCGATTATTATATCTTCAAGAATATCTTCTGACGATACAAGAAATAGAGGAACATCCAGCAAACAAATACAAATCCCGCATCGAGGATAACCTCACCAACCTGCTCTGAGAAGAGACCAGCCAAACCGCCAAAGAAGAACTTATTGATACCGCTGAAGCTGATGATTCGCTGTGCCAAGTAGATAGTGATTGAGTTCATACCTACAACACGGAATACCAATGTCCACTTCTGCCATCCCTTAACATCTACAATATAGTAGAACAGAGCCATCATAATGAGAGAGTAAGCACCTACGGCGCATACGAATGTGCTTGACCACAACATCTTATTGATGGGCACGAAGAAGTTACCAGCCCACGCAACAACTGCCAAAACAACACCGCCGATAACCATCATCACAGTCTTACGCTCGCCTGTAAACTTATCGCTACGAATCAACTCACCAGTAAACATACCGAGCATAGCGGTTACAACTGCGGGCACAGCCGACAAAAGACCCTCGGGATCGAAACGACCATTATCGTAGATAAGGCGACCAGGCATCAACAAACGGTCAACCCATCCTACCAACGAACCCTCCATTGAGAGGGGGTCAGAGCCAGGCATATCGGGAGCACAAACAAACTTGCTGAGCAGCGCATAGATAACCAGAATTGCTACTGCAATCCAAGCACGTGTCTTAACACCGAAATTAACATACAACAATGCGGCACCCATCCACGCAATACCGATACGAGCCAATACGCTGGCTACACGCAACTTCTCGAAATCGAACTGGAGAAGACCGTTATATACCATACCCAAGAAGATGAGCATAGCAGCACGGCGGAAAATCTTTGCATAAATGCCCTTCGATGTAGCACCATTCTCACGCTGCTTAGCCAAAGAGAAGGGGAATGATACACCTGCCAAGAAGAGGAACAATGGGAAGATTGTGTCGTGGTGCTGAAGACCATTCCACTTAACGTGTCCCATCTGCTGCGCAATCTCAGTTGTTACGGCGTTGGGCCATAATGCGCACAAAGAGGCGATGAGTCCCGAAAGACCCATAATAAAAAACATGTCGAAACCTCGAAGCGTGTCGAGCGACATTAATCGTTGATTTTTCATAAAGGTATATTTTTAGAGTTTTTTGTTCATCCTTGGTGCAAATATAGCACTTTTTCTCCATCATCGTGTTGATACCCCTTATTTTCGGTGCTAAAGCCTCTTTTCAACCTATCCACCATTAATAAGTAGGTTTCAAAGGTTAAAATTAAGCATTTTTCAACATTAATAAAAATTTTTGCGACTGATATTTTGCACAATAATTTTTTTTGCCTACATTTGCACCACTCTTAAACGGAGAATTCGGTCAGGAAGGATGGGTGAGTGGCTGAAACCACCAGTTTGCTAAACTGACGTACTCGATTAGGGTACCGGGGGTTCGAATCCCCCTCCTTCCGCTGGAAAAAGCAAAAAATCAGTCAGAAGTGCCTCAGACAGCATTCTGACTGATATTTTTTTTGTTGCATTTCCCTAAAAATCGGCATCATTTGCAGTCTAAACTGCAACTAACGGCAAAATTGCAAAAAATCGTTGCAAAAAACTTGTAACCATTTAAAACAAAAACCGTTATATGCTAAGTATTAGTTTTTCTTGCGTAAAGAGCAAAATCAACAAAAAAGGCGAAAGCCCCATACAATTGTGGGTAAATTGCAAC
>JAFNUH010000239.1 GCA_017384185.1 Alistipes sp. | reverse complement strand
ATACCTCGCCGCCGCCATCACCGAACATACAACAAAGCCGATGGCTACGCCCCACAGCGGAAGCGTAACGACATCGGCAATGATAACTCCTACGACGAATGGCACCAGCGCCCGAAGCATCGGCAGGCGCTCCAAACGGCGGCGTATGTTTTTCCAGAATTGGTGTTTGGAATACTCTGGCATAGAGCTCTATTTAGGGTTGTGTTTTCGGCTAAGAAAGTTAGTAATTTTTCTTGGAAAAAAGTGCTTTTGGGTGGGGAAATTGATAGGAGTTATAGGAATTATAGGTGTTATAAGTGTTATAATTTCCTCTTTCTAAAATTCTGTCAAATCAAACCCCTGCTCCACCTCCTCACGGTTTGCGGCACAGCCATTCTCCACCTTCGACATAGCCGCCACTATCGGCACCATAACCTTGCGACTGCGGGTGTCGAGACGCTCGTCGGGCGTGATGCCCGTGAGGTCGCAGACGGTGGCAATGTAGAGCGCCGTATGATTCTCCTCAGGGGGTGCGTAGCGCATAATCATATCACGCAGGGTGGAGAGCCCGTAACGCTTGCGGTAGGTGTCCAGCAGGACAAACATCGCCCTGTATCCCCACGCCATCGACTCAAACTGCTTGAACGAAGCGTCGGTCGAGGGGTGGCACTCGCCACGATAACGCACACGTGAACGGCGGATGTTGCCCGGGTTATTGTTAGCTATTCCTCGGCTCATAATGATTGGTTTTAAGGTTTTTTTGTTATTGCATTTCTCACATAGCGACGAATATAACGCAGTAGTGGCGAGGAGCTTATGCGGCAGGCATTCTCCAGAAACGACCACATCTCCACACCGCAGACAAAGCCCGTAAAGAGCTTGGTCAGGTGCAACTGCATAAAGTCGAGCATCATCGTGTCGATGATATACGCCATACCCACCGCCACGATGGTGAAGCCCAGCTTCTCGATGGTATGCCACGCCACCGAGCTCTCGAAGTACCACGCACGCCCCGCACGACGTGCCTCGTGGTGCGAGGCCATCACTCCCGTCACAAAGTCGAAGAGGATGAACCCCGCAACACACCACACGAGCGGTATCACGGGCGCAAACAACGCCACGAGTGCCGCCGCACAACCGCTAAAATATCTGCACAAAGCCTCCATCGCAGCAGCAGTGGTTAAGGATGTTTTCCGAAGAGGTGTAGTCGGCATACTCATCAGCATTCTGTTCCAGATGCGCCGACAAGCGCTTGAGTGCCGTGCGGGCACGAATCTTCAAGGCTCGTTGTAGCTCCTCACGTGAGGTGCGCTCCGCCGCCTTATGCGCAGAGCCTGCGGGCGAGGTGAGCCCCAAGCCGCTGGTGGCAACATTCAGGCGTGGCTGCACTAAGTAACGTGTATAAAATGCCACGGCGGGAGCTATGTAGTCGCTCCTCAGCTCGGCATAGTCGCCCTCGGCGACACGCTCCAGCAGAGCCTCGCCCACAACGGGACGCACCCATCGCTCGGTAGCCGCCACGATGTCAATCTCGGCAATAGCCTCAGGCGGGATGTAACCGCCATCGCTGAATGCCAGCGAGATGACCTCGGCAGGTGTTATAATACTCTTTATCATAGCCTGTTAGTTTATTTTGGTGACGTTATACTTTGTTATCTCCGAGAGGTATTGCTGCTCACGCTCGTCCTCGGCATCGTACTCCAAGCCGTCGGCCTTGCGAGCCTCCCAAACCTTCATATAGATAGGCTTCGAGCGTGTCGGCGGGCGGTTGACAATCTCCAACGACGAGCCATCGACACCCAAAATATCGTGCAGCAGACGCTTTACGGGTGCGAGCAGCTCCTCCTGCTCGGCAAGGATTACCGTGTTCAATGCCACCTCATACTCGTGCAAGATACGCTCGGCGCTGAAGCCTGCCGAGTAGTCCAATCCGCTGAGCGAACGGAACCACGAGTGGGCAATGACGATGTCGCTCGTCGCCTGGTCGTGTAGCTGGCTCCAGTCGCCCTCGTTGCTCGAATCGACGGGTATGAAGCGTGAGTTATCAGCCTCGCCACCCTCTCGGACGATGAACATCACCTGCCCGGGATTGCCCGCAAAACGCTGCTCCGCCATACGCACAATGCGCTCAGCCTCAGCCTCCTCAGCCGAAGCGTCAATCATCATCACACCCGAGAGTTGGAACGAGTTATCCAATCGTGATATGTTCCAGCAGTCGGTTTTGTAGGCGATTGCCGAGACACCCATACCTGCGATGTACTTCGGCACGCCGTAGTGGGTGAACATAGGCTCATACTCCTTGTAGTGGATAATCGAGCGCAACGAGCCATCAGCCTGCTTCTCGAATGTGGGATAGAGTGGCAATGTGCAGCACTCCTCGCTCTTGAAGGCGCTCCAATCGTGGTGCATAATGATATGCTTCGAGTCACGAGCCACACGGCAACGTGAGGCATCCTGATGGTAGAGCGCAAGGAACGAGTGCTCCTCGTCGGTCACAACCTCCAGGAAAGCGTTACCCATCAGCGCCTTGTCGAATGCCAAGCGGCATACCACCTCACGCAGCGAGTCGCCCGAGCCATTTGCCCGACTTACAAGTTGCTGGAGCAACGGTTGCTGCTCGTCGAACGAGAATCCCTTGCCGGCGATGTAGTCCGCCTTGTCGTTTATGATGCGGCGGTGGGTTGTCGAGCGGCGTGACATAAGCGAGAGGGCGTAGGGCATCATATTATCATCACCCCAGCGCCAAAACTTCTCGCTCTGCACCGTGCGTGGCGAGAGGGCAAACAGAGGGTCGGATGTGCGGTTTGCCACCGCCACCATACTCTTTTTATTTGTCATATTTTCAGTGTGTTATGTTTGTAATAGAGTCTTAGGTCAGCGCCGAGTGTGT
>JAFNUH010000238.1 GCA_017384185.1 Alistipes sp. | reverse complement strand
TATCGAGGCTATCAAGGAGGCAGGCATCTACGACGATAGCATCATCATCGTAACCTCTGACCACGGCGGTATCAACACCAGCCACGGCGGTCGCAGCTCAATGGAGATGAACACACCCTTCATCATCGCTGGTAAAGGCGTACTCAAGGGCGGCGAGTTCAAGCAGCCTATGATGCAGTTCGACACGGCGGCAACGATGGCTGAGGCGCTCGGTTTAACCACTCCCGAGATATGGAGAGGCAAGTCTATGTCGCAGGTATTTGAGTAGCGAGCGTAGCGCAGTCCGTTGTAAGAATCTCTGCGGCGTTGTTAATTTACACTTTATTTTATAAATTTGCAGAGATTTTCCCACCCCACGGCTTCTATTGCCGAGGAGTAAGAGAGGACGGATGCGGCACGCAGAAAAAAAGGGAAATGCCCCGCAGCGAAGAAAAAGAAGAAAAAACAGACAAAACAGATAAAATAAATTTGAAGATTATGGCTGATTTCATCTATCAGGAACCCTATCCCATTGAGAAGGATACCACCGAGTATGAGCTTCTCACCACCGATTACGTGAAGGTCGTAGAGTGCGACGGACGTAAGATTTTGAAGGTTGACCCCAAGGGTCTGGAGCTGCTCTCAAAGCGTGCTTACAGCGACGTATCGTTCTACCTTCGCCCTGCACACTTGCAGAAGTTGGCTAACATCTTGGAGGATGCCGAGGCTTCGGATAACGACAAGTTTGTTGCCTACACAATGCTCTGCAACCAGGTTGTAGCTGCCGAGGGTGAGCTTCCCACTTGCCAGGATACAGGTACTGCAATCTGTATCGCTCACAAGGGTGAGGATGTTTACACAGGTGCTGACGACGCTGAGTGCATCACAAAGGGTGTTTACGAGACATACAAGGAGCGCAACCTCCGCTACTCGCAGGTTGTTCCCTTCACAATGACCGACGAGAAGAACTCTGGCACTAACCTGCCCGCACAGATTGACATCTACGCAGGTCATCCCGGCTCTATGGAGTACGATTTCTTGTTCATCACTAAGGGTGGTGGCTCGGCTAACAAGACTTTCCTCTACCAGCAGACTAAGGCTCTTCTGAACGAGAAGTCGTTGGAGGCTTTCTTCAAGGAGCACCTCGCAGATTTGGGTACTTCGGCTTGTCCTCCCTACCACTTGGCAGTATGTATCGGCGGTACATCGGCTGAGATGTGTTTGTCAACCGTAAAGAAGGCTTCGGCTGGTTATTTGGACCATCTGCCCACATCGGGTAACGAGGGTGGTCGCTGCTTCCGTGACTTGGAGTGGGAGGAGCGTATCACAAAGATGTGCCAGGAGATGGGTATGGGTGCTCAGTTCGGCGGTAAGTACTACGTTCACGACGTACGTGTAATCCGTGCTCCTCGCCACGCTGCAAGCTGCCCCGTAGCTATCGGCGTAAGCTGCTCGGCAGACCGTAACATCAAGGCGAAGATTACTCCCGAGGGTATCTTCATCGAGAAGTTGGAGAAGAATCCCGCACGCTTCCTTCCCGCTGAGGCTCCCGCAATGAGCCCCGCAGTAGATATCGACCTGGACGAGGGTATGGATAAGGTACGTGAGATTTTGTCACAGTATCCTATCAAGACTCGCCTCAACCTCAAGGGTACACTCATCGTGGCTCGTGACATCGCTCACGCTCGCATCAAGCAGATGTTGGACGAGGGTCAGCCTATGCCCGAGTACTTCAAGAAGCACCCCGTATATTATGCAGGTCCTGCTAAGACTCCCGAGGGTATGGCTTCAGGCTCGTTCGGTCCCACAACGGCTGGTCGTATGGACTCTTACGTTGACCTCTTCCAGAAGGCTGGCGGCTCAATGGTGATGGTAGCGAAGGGTAACCGCTCGAAGGCTGTAACCGACGCTTGTCAGGCTAACGGTGGCTTCTACCTCGGCTCAATCGGTGGTCCTGCTGCTGTGTTGGCTAAGCGCTCAATCAAGAGTGTAGAGGTTGTTGACTTCCCCGAGCTCGGTATGGAGGCTGTACGTAAGATTTACGTCGAGGACTTCCCCGCATTCATCATCGTTGATGACAAGGGTAACGACTTCTTCGCAGATTTCGCACACTAAAAATTGTTTAGATAGAAGTTTTGCACCTCCCACGGGGTGCAAAACTTCGTTTTTTACCTATTGGCAGAAAATAAAATGCCTACTGAATACGTTTTGTTGGGAGATAAAAATCGAAACAATCGAAACAGATGAAACTTTTTTTCAAACATACTCTTCTCACGTTGATTGCCCTCTTTACGCTCTACACCGCAAGAGCAGATGGTGATGTTAGCTTCGAGATTAATACGCCGCTGATGGTCACTGCCGGCGAGATGTTCCGTGTGGAGTTTGTGCTGACCAATGCCGAGCCCGACGAGGGCTCCTTCAAGGTGCCTTCGTTCGAGGGTTTGGAGGTGCTGGCAGGTCCCACAACAGCCACAGGTCACTCGTTCCAGTCGATAAATGGAGTGAGCAGCAGCAAATCGACCTTCACCATCACCTACGTCGTGATGGGTCAGACGGCAGGTAACATCACTATCTCTGAGGCAGAGGTTGCAGTCAAAGGCAAGCGATACAAGACCAAGGCGACACCCATCGAGGTGGTGGCACAGAGTGCCAAGCGTGACGAGCAGGCTGCCGCCGAGCAGGGCACAGCCGTGCAGAATCAGATTGCGCAGGACGATATTCTGCTACGCCTGAACCTCTCACGCAACAATGTCTATCAGGGTGAGCCGATACGTGCGTCGCTGACGCTCTACACACGTGCCAGCATAGCAGGTTTTGAGGATGTTAAGTTGCCATCGTTCAACGGCTTCTGGTCGCAGGAGTTGCCCGTAGATAACTACCGTGCAACACGCCAGACCGTAGATGGCAAGGTCTATGATTCGCAGATTATCAAGGAGTATCTGCTCTATCCCCAGCAGACGGGTACGCTCTCAATCGAGAGTGCCGACATCACCGCCGTAGCACAGGTTGTGATGCGTACGAACCGTGCCTTCGACCCCTTCTTTGGTGGCGGCTCGGAGGTATATAACGTGCCCCGCAAGCTCTCTACGGGACGTGTGAACGTGACCGTGAAGGAGCTGCCCGCAGGTGCTCCCGCATCGTTTACGGGTGCTGTGGGTGCCTTTACGATGGATACACAACTCCCCGCAACCGAGTTGAAGGCGAACTCAGCGGCGAGCTACACGGTAAAGATTGCAGGTACGGGAAACCTTACCTTCCTGCAGGCACCGAAGCTCTCGCTCCCCTCGTCATTCGAGCTGTATGATGTGCGCTCGACAGAGTCTATACACTCGACTACGGCAGGTACTACGGGATACCGTCAGTTTGAGTACCCCTTCATTGCACGTGCCGAGGGCGAGTACGACATCCCCGCCATCGAGTTCTCATACTTCAGCCCCGAGAAGAACGCCTACGTCACACTCTCGTCGGCAGCCCTTACGCTGAACGTCGCTCCCGACGGCTCGGCAGGAGCCGCTACACCTCAGCAGATTATCACAGGCACATCGAAGGAGGGCGTGCGACAGTTGGGTAGCGACATCCGCTTCATCAAGCTGGGCGAGCCTGCACTGCGTGCGGTGGCTGCGCCGTTGATGCTCAGCACGACATACTTCGTTATCGTGTTGCTGATTCTCATCGCAGCCGTTGCAGCATACTTCATCCTGCGCCGGGCAATACGTGACAGCAAGAATACCGTTCTGGTGCGTAACCGCCGAGCAAACAAGGTTGCCGTGCAGCGATTCCGTGCCGCCGAGCGCTTTATGCGTGAGCAGAATCGCCACGCCTTCTTCGAGGAGATGTTGCGTGCGCTGTGGGGTTATATGAGCGACAAGCTGAACATCCCCGTGTCGAACCTAACGAAGGAGAACATACGTGAGGAGTTGCAGCGCCGTGGCTGCTCTGCGGAGGATGCTCACCACTTTACCGATATTATCTCACGTTGCGACGAGGCTCAGTACTCGCCTGCCGAGTCGGTGCAGATGAGCGACGTATATGCCGAGGGAGTAAATATTATTTCACGTATCGAGTCGATTATTAAACGTTAAGCTATGAAGAAGTTTTTTGCGATATTAGCCATAATATTTATCTCAGCTACATCATTGCGAGCAGAGCAGGAGACACTCCCCGCCACTCCCGCCACACCTGCCGAGGAGCAGGGAGCGATGATGCAACCCACCTCGAACGAGCCCGATGCCTTGTGGGCAGCAGCCAACTCGGCATACAACACGGGCGAGTGGGACAAGGCTCTGGCGAACTATAAAATCATAGCTGACAAGGGCTTAGAGTCGGCAGCGCTGTACTACAATATGGCAAACACCTACTTCAAGAAGGGTGATATTGCCCACTCTATACTCTTCTACCACCGTGCCCTGCGTCTGGCTCCTGCCGACGAGGATATACGTCATAACTTAGAGTATGCCGAGCAATCGACACGAGATATTATCGAGCAGATTCCCGAGTTCTTCCTCACCTCGTGGATGCGCACGGTGCGCAACACGATGAGTGGCAATGCGTGGACACTGCTCTCGTTGGCATTGCTGGCGATGACATTCGTTGCGGGTATCATCTACCTCCTGGCACAGCGTCTGCGCCTGCGTAAGTTGGGCTTCTATGTGATGGCGGTGTGTGGCATTCTCTTCATCGCCTCAACATCGTTTGCCATAAGCTCACGTAGCGAGATGGTGTCGGGCAAGGAGGCTGTTGTGATGAGCTCGTCAGTGTCAATTAAGAGCTCACCCGACCGTGCTGCCACTGAGCTCTTCGTGCTGCACGAGGGCACAACCGTGAAGGTTGGCGAGAAGATTGACGGCTGGGTGGAGATACGCATCGCCGACGGTCGTAAGGGATGGATTGAGGAGTCGAGAATCGAGCGTATATAATTTCCGCTATGTCGAAGTTACTACAAGAGGCTGTGGCGGAGTTTGCAAAGCTCCCGGGTGTTGGTCGCCGCACGGCGTTGCGTCTGTCGATGCACCTGCTGAAGATGGATGTGGCGGCGGTGGAGCAGATGACCAGCAGTATAGCCCGCTTTCGTCGTGAGATACGCCACTGCGAGCTGTGCAACAACCTTTCGGATACGCCCCGCTGTCCTATATGCGAGAATCCTGAGCGTGACCGCACGACGATTTGCGTCGTGGAGCAGGTGGGCGACCTGATGTCGATAGAGAACACCCGCCAATATCGTGGCTTGTACCACGTCTTGGGTGGAGTTATCTCGCCTATGCAGGGTGTGGGTCCCTCGGACCTGAAGATTGACCTGCTGTTGGAGAAGGTTGCGACGGGCACGGTGCGAGAGGTTATCCTGGCGATTTCGACCTCGGTCGAGGGTGAGACCACACTATTTTATATAATGAATCGCCTGAAGGCATATCCGCAGGTGAAGGTTACGACCATAGCCCGAGGCATAGGCTTCGGCGACGAGCTGGAGTATGTCGATGAGTTGACCATAACGCACGCACTGATAAATCGC
>JAFNUH010000237.1 GCA_017384185.1 Alistipes sp. | reverse complement strand
CGCTCTTCCCGAGAATGCGTTGCCCCACTGGGAGTTGGCTCGCAAGTATGACATCATCGACTTCGACTTGGGTGTGAAGCTCACAGGCGCTGGCTTCCCCGTATATAAGGGTCAGGGTGCCCGTTTGCAGCGTGCCTTGATTAACTACTTCCTCGACTGCAATACTAAGGCAGGTTATCTGGAGGTTGAGCCCCCCGTAATGGTAAACGAGGCTTCAGGTTTCGGTACAGGTCAGTTGCCCGATAAGGAGGGTCAGATGTATCACGCTACGGCTGATAACTTCTACCTTGTTCCTACGGCTGAGGTACCCGTTACAAATATCTTCCGTGATGTAATCCTCGACCAGAGCGAGTTCCCCGTGAAGATGACCGCTTATACACCCTGCTTCCGTCGTGAGGCTGGCTCGTATGGTAAGGATGTACGTGGCTTGAACCGTCTGCACCAGTTCGATAAGGTGGAGATCGTACAGTTGGCTTTGCCTGAGAACTCTTACGAGGCGTTGGATGGTATGGTAGCTCACGTTGAGTCTATCGTTGCATCGCTCGGCTTGCCTTATCGTATCTTACGCTTGTGTGGTGGCGATATGTCGTTCACATCGGCTTTGACTTACGATTTCGAGGTATATTCTGCGGCTCAGCAGCGTTGGTTGGAGGTATCGTCAGTATCTAACTTCGAGTCATTCCAGGCTAACCGTTTGAAGTTGCGTTACCGTGACGATAAGAAGAAGACTCAGTTGGCTCACACTCTCAATGGCTCTTCATTGGCTTTGCCTCGTATTGTGGCAGCGTTATTGGAGAATAATCAGTGTGAGGAGGGAATCCGCATACCTGAGGCGTTGATACCCTACACAGGTTTTGATATTATCAAATAAAGATTTATATTTGCATTATATTAATCATTTAAACAAACAAAATTATGGCTTACAAAATTTCTGATGCGTGTGTTGCTTGCGGTACTTGCATCGACGAGTGCCCCGTAGAGGCTATTTCAGCAGGTGATATCTATGTAATTGACGCTGACAAGTGTATCGATTGCGGTACTTGCGCAGGCGTTTGCCCCAGCGAGGCTATCTCAGCTGAGTAACACATAAATAGTTAAAAGACGAACGGACAACTCTTTAAGGGTTGTCCGTTTTTTTTATGCAATAAAAAAGCCCCGAATATTCAGGGCTCTTTTTTTTAATGTGTCTATTTAAACAACATCGGGGCAAATTCTGAGAGGTAGATTCTCCAGTTGCGCCAGATGTGACCCTCGTCGCTCTCACGGTAGGTGTAGGGGAAGTTGATAGAGTCCATATACTTCATAGCATCCTTGTTTGCCTGGTAGAGGAAGTCAGTCTTACCACAAGCAATCCAGTAGAGCTTAAAGCCATTGTCACGCTGCTTAGCAAGCGATGCCTTAACCTCCTCGTTGTCGCCGATGCGAGCTGCTGCAGAGAACAAACCTACGTAGTCGAACGTGTTGGGATATGTGCGTGAGATGTTAAATGAGTGACCGCCACCCATTGACAAACCTGCTACGGCACGTGCCTCCTTCTTCTTAATTACACTGTAGTTGTTCTCAACCCACTCGATAACATCGCCAAATGACTCCTCAAAAGAGGCTGCGGGACGGCTACCAGCCATACGCATTGCGGGCTGACCCATACCGTCGGCTGCCTCACCAGGAGCTGCCTGCTGCCAAGCGTTGCCATTAGTCATCACAACCAACATCGGACAAGCCTTGCCCTGAGCGATAAGGTTGTCGAGAATCTGCGATGTACGACCCAATGTCATCCAAGCCTCCTCGTCGCCACCAGCACCGTGCAACAGATAAAGTACGGGGTACTTCTCCTTGCTCTGCTCGTAACCTGCGGGGGTATAGACTGTAATGCGGCGATCTTTACCCAGTGTGGGTGAGTTGTACCAAGTGCGCTTTACGCTGCCGTGGGGAACATTGTTCACACGGTAGAGCTCTCCACGGTCGCCATCGATGATAAAGATGTTGAACATAGCCGCTACGTCACGACATACATATACGTTTGCGGGGTCGCAAATCTTCACTCCATCGACAACAAAATTGTAGTTGTATAGCTCTGAGCGCAATACAGGTGATGTGTACTCCCATACGCCCTCGGCGTTACGTGTCATCTCGGTGCCCTCAACGGGATTACCATCGGGTGTGAGGAAGTTGGCTGTTACAACAACCTTTTTAGCTTCGGGAGCAAACAAGCGTAGTGTCACGCTGTTGTTGTCGTGAATCTCGGGTGAAACGATACGTGAGCCGCTTCTCAACGCCTCCTGAGCCGTTACGCTCATCGTCACACACAATGCGGCAAGAATTAGAAATAACCTTTTCATAGTTCAAAGTAGTTTTAGGTTCAAAAAAGTTTTAACCAAAGTTATAATATTTATATTGTATATACAAGACTCTGGTCGAAAAAATCAAAAATGTCTCTCCTTTCATCCGAAGTTTGGAAAATTGCAATATAGCACTTAACTTTGTCTGCAGATAACTTCGAGTCAGTCGCGGACTCGCCTAAAACAGAATTTAGAAAATTATGAAACAGGCTTATGTTTTTCCTGGTCAGGGAGCGCAGTTCTCGGGTATGGGCAAGGAGCTCTACCAGACAAGTACCGAGGCGAAGGCTCTCTTTGACAAGGCTAATGAGATTCTCGGATTCAACATCACCGAGATTATGTTCGAAGGTAGCGCCGACGAGTTAAAACAGACTAAGGTTACACAACCAGCGGTATTCCTACACTCGGTTATCTTGGCAAAGGTTTTGGGTATCACGCCCTATGCTGTTGCAGGTCACTCGCTGGGTGAGTTCTCGGCATTGGTCGTTGCGGGTGCTCTCTCGTTTGAAGATGGTTTGCGTCTTGTTGCTAAACGTGCTATGGCTATGCAGGCGTGCTGCGAGAGTCAGCCCGGAGGTATGGCGGCAATCCTTAATTTGGAGGATGCCGTAGTTGAGCAGGTATGTGCAGAGGTAGATGGCGTGGTCGTGGCGGCAAACTACAACTGTCCGGGTCAGCTCGTAATCTCGGGTGCTGATGAGGCTGTCGATGCGGCGTGCGTGAAGCTTAAGGAGGCGGGTGCTCGCCGTGCATTGCGCCTGCCCGTAGGAGGTGCATTCCACTCTCCGCTGATGGAACCTGCACGTGCTGAGTTGGAGCAGGCTATCTCTGAGGTTGAGTTCCATACCCCCGTGTGTCCCATATATCAGAACGTAGATGCTAAGCCATATACCGACCCTGAGCAGATTAAGGTAAACCTCATCGCACAGCTTACTGCTCCCGTGCGTTGGACACAAATTGCGCAGGCTATGGTGGCAGATGGCGTTGAGGCATTCACTGAGTTGGGTCCTGGTACGGTGCTTCAGGGTTTGATTAAAAAGGTCGATGCAAATGTAAGCGTCGAGTCAAAGGCTACGCTGTAAGGCAGATATTACAATTAAAGGAAAAATTTACCGTCAAGCATTAGTTTGGCGGTATTTTTTATTAAATTTGTTAAAATAATTAAAAAAGCACTTGGTAATATAGTCAAAAGTTGTTATATTTGCGTAAGTAGAATATAAATCATATTACTTTACACCTTACAGTTATGTCGTCATTAACAGAATTTTTTAACATTCAACCCAACGAGAACCTGAAGGGTATTACTCACAAGAACAACATCATCAAGCGTAACATCATAGCCTATATGGCGGTCAATGGCGAGTCTACGCTCTCGGAGCTCACCAAGGAGTTGCACATCAGCGTGCCGACCATTACTAAATTGGTGCAGGAGCTTATCGAGGAGAATATCGTAAACGATTTGGGTAAGGTTGAGACCCCGGGAGGTCGTCGCCCCAATGTCTTTGGTTTGGCTAATTCGGCTATCTACTTTGCAGGTGTGAATGTGGGACGTGATAATATGTCATTTGTAATCACTGACTTGCAAAATAATATCATCAAAGAGGTTATCGATACATCGTTCGAGTTGCAAAACCGCCCGCAGTGTTTGGAGAAGATTTGCTCTAACATCGAGAACTTCATCAACGAGTGCGGCATCGAGCGTCAGAAGATTCTGGGTCTTGGCGTCTCTATCGTAGGACGTGTAAATCCTGAGACGGGACGTAGCTATATGTACTTCACTTCGAGCGAGGAGTCCCTGCGTGATATTATCGAGAAACGTGTGAATATCCGTGTGCTGTTGGAGAACGATACACGTGCACGTTGCTATGCCGAGTACAACTGCGGTCGCTCGAAGGATGAGAGTGATGTTATCTACCTGCATTTGGGTCGTGGTGTGGCTATCGGTATTGTTATTGATGGCAAACTCTACTATGGTAAGAATGGCTTTGCTGGTGAGTTTGGTCATATTCCTTTCTTCGACAACGAGAAGATTTGCGCCTGCGGTAAGAAGGGTTGCTTGGAGACCGAGGTGTCGGGTATTGCTATCGAGGAGAAGCTCATCTCGCTTATCGAGAGTGGCGTGAATACCATCCTGCGAGAGAAGTTTGAGCGTGGCGAGCAGATTCACATCAACGACATCATCGCTGCGGCACAGAATGACGACAACCTCTCTATCGAGCTTATCGAGGAGGTGGGTGAGAAGTTGGGTAAGGCTGTTGCTTTCCTTATCAATACGTTCAACCCCGAGACCGTTATCGTGGGTGGTAATCTTGCGGCTGCGGGCGACTATATTATGTTGCCGTTGAAATCTTCGACAAACAAGTATTCGCTTAACCTCGTGTATAAGGATACTAAGTTCCGCCAGTCGAAGATGGGCGAGAATGCTAATGCTTGGGGTGTGGCGATGCTTATCCACAATAAAATTATCGGATTGTTGTAATCTACACTCAGCGATGAACATCGAGGGAACTATCTGCTCTCTGAGGGCGTTGGAGCCTGAGGATATTGATGTGATGTATGGCTGGGAGAATGATACAGACTCGTGGCGAGTAAGCGGCACTGTGGCGCCGTTTTCTCGCCACCTGCTTTCTAAACTTATTGACCAGCAGCAGTTTGATATATACGCTACTCGCCAGATGCGTCTTGTCATTGAGAGCCGTGCGGAGCGTGAGTGTGGTGCCGAGGCTACGAGAGTGGCGGTGGGAGCTGTCGACCTCTTTGAGTTTGACCCGCAGAATCTGCGTGCTGGCGTGGGAATAATCATCTCGCCAGAGTTTCGCCGCAAGGGTTATGCCACAGATGCGTTGCGTACACTGGAGCGTTATGCTGCGGAGGTGCTTCGCTTGCATCAGTTGTGGTGTAGTGTGGGGGCGAATAATGTGGCGAGTCGGCAGTTGTTCCTGCGTGCAGGGTATAGCGAGTGCGGTGTGCGCCGAGAATGGATTCTTACGCTCGATGGTGCTGAAGATGAGATATTATTTCAGAAGATTTTTTAGCCGTGTCAGTGCAAATTAAATAAATTCCTCGGTAGGGTAGCATATCCGGCGAAAAATTAGTACTTTTGTGCATCAATGAACATTTAACACACATAATATGAAAAAAATAGGTATTGCCTGTGACCACGCAGGTTTTCAGATGAAGGAGTTTTTGGTAGGCTACCTCTCAGCTAAGGGTTATGATGTAGTAGATTTCGGTACCGACTCGGAGGAGAGTATCGACTATCCCGACTTCGGTCACGCACTTGCTTCGGCTATCGAGGCAGGCGAGATGGAGCAGGGTGTAGGTCTTTGCGGCTCAGGCGAGGGTATGGCTATGACGCTCAACAAGCATCAGGGTATCCGTGCTGGTCTCTGCTGGAATAACGACGTAGCAGCACTTATTCGTCAGCACAACAATGCCAACGTAGTGGTATTGCCCGCACGCTTTATCTCTAACGACGAGGCTATGGCTATCGTAGAGACATTCCTTGCAACAGATTTCGAGGGTGGTCGCCACGTACGCCGTGTAGAGAAGATTGCTTGCAAGTAATCTGTCGTAGATATAATTTAGGAGTGACGATCAAAAGGTTGTCACTCTTTTTTTTATTAGGTTAGTAACAAAAAGAGCCGAGAGAAAATCTCGGCTCCTTGTTATATTTGTAGTGATGATTACTCCTGCTTTGCTGCACGCTTGCGGTCAATCTCGCTAAGAAGAATCTTACGCAGACGCATAGACTTAGGTGTAACCTCAACGTACTCGTCAGCCTTGATATACTCCAATGCCTCCTCCAATGAGAATACTTTCGGAGGAACGATAACTGCCTTGTCGTCAGCGCCCGAAGCACGCATATTTGTGAGCTGCTTAGCCTTCGTTACGTTGATTGTGATATCTCCCTGACGTGTGCTCTCTCCGACAACCTGTCCGCAGTAAACCTCGTCCATCGGCGAGATGAAGAAACGTCCTCTATCCTGCAACTTATCAATCGAGTATGCGTAGGCTGTACCCGTCTCTGAGGCGATAAGAGAGCCATTTGTACGCATCTCAATCTCGCCCATCCACGGAGCAAACTCCTTCAGGCGGTGGGTCATAATAGCCTCACCCGCCGTAGCTGTAAGCATATTCGAGCGCAAGCCAATTATACCACGAGAGGGAACATCAAACTCCAAGCGTGTACGCTCGCCGTCCGACTCCATATTTGTAAGCATACCCTTACGCTTTGTTACCATCTCTATAACCGTACCAGCGCACTCGTCGGGACAATCAACTGTCATCTCCTCCACAGGCTCGCACT
>JAFNUH010000236.1 GCA_017384185.1 Alistipes sp. | reverse complement strand
GTGAGCACGCCGGTCTGATGCGTAACATCATTATCCGCACAGCCTCTACGGGCGAGGTGATGGTAATTGTCATCTTCAACGAGGATGACCAGCCCCGCATCACCGCTCTGCTCGATATGTTGAAGGAGAAATTCCCGCAGATCACCTCTTTGTTCTACGTGGTAAATACCAAGTGGAATGACTCGGTGGGCGATTTGGAGCACGTATGTTATTACGGCAAAGACCATATCATCGAGAGTATGGAGGGCTTGCAGTTCAAGGTGGGTCCCAAGTCGTTCTACCAGACCAACTCAGAGCAGGCGTATGAGCTTTATAAGGTGACACGTGAGTTTGCCGACCTGAAGGGCGACGAGGTGTTGTACGACCTCTATACCGGTACGGGAACTATCGCCAACTTCTGCGCACGCCGTGCCAAGAAGGTTGTCGGCGTGGAGTATGTGCCTGAGGCTATTGAGGATGCAAAGGTAAACTCTGCTATCAACGGCATTGAGAATACCTCGTTCTATGCTGGCGATATGAAGGATGTTTTGTCGGACGACTTTGTTGCTCGCAACGGTCATCCCGATGTGATTATCCTCGACCCGCCACGTGCAGGTGTTGACGAGCGTGTTATCGAGGTTATCCTGCGTGCAGCTCCCGAGCGTATGGTCTATGTGAGCTGTAATCCTGCGACACAGGCTCGTGACCTTCAGCTGATGGATGGTATGTATAAGGTTGTAGCCGTACAACCCGTGGATATGTTCCCCCACACGCACCACGTGGAGAATGTTGTAAAATTGGTGAAGCGTTAATGCAAGATTTTTGCTCTTTCTGCGTTTTATAAATAAACCGTAAAACAGAAAGCGTATGAAAAACTATTTTTTAGGATTGGTTGCGCTCGTGGCGCTTACGATGTGTACGACACTCGATGGCTCAGCACAGGAGCTACAACAGAATCGACCTATGGTGTCGGTAAATGGCTCGGCACAGATTAAGGCTGCTCCCGACGAGATTTATATATCTATAAAGCTCGACGAGAGCGACACAAAGGGTAAGGTTTCGCTCGAAGAACAACGCCTTAATATGTTTGTAGCCTTGAAGAAGGCGGGCGTAGATGTCGAGAAGCAGCTCTCGGTGGTGGATATGAACTCATCGTACTATCGTCGCCGTGGCTCGCTCGCAGAAACGGAGTATGAGTTGAAGGTGACTACCGCTGAGGCTGTGGGCAAAGTCTTTGAGATGTTGGATAAGGCGGGCATACCCAATGTTAATGTGACACGCACCGCTTGCTCGAATATCGAGGAGCTACGCTCGGAGGCTCGCAAGGCAGCTATGGTAAATGCCCAGCAACGAGCTCGTGAGCTTGCCGAGGCTGTGGGGCAGAGTATCGGTGCCTGCTTTGAGATAAACGACTATACCACAACGGTTCAGCCCGTCGTCTATCGCAGTAAGATGATGCTCTCAAATGCCGCAATGACCGACGCCGCCGTAGAAGAGGCGGAGCCTAACATCGAGTTCGAACAAATCGTCATCAACTACTCCATCTCCGCAAAATTCATCCTTAATTGGAAATAAAATAGAGGTCGCCGATTATGGCGACCTTTTTTATTGAGGATTTAATCTCTCTTCGCAAAGAAAATATTATGCGAATCATCCTATAATGTAAATATAGAGTGTTGTCTGGATTTACGATGTTTGTGGCGTTGAGGATGGCTATTTGCATCCAAGTGTTGCAAAAGCGTGTGTAAATCCGTGTGTAAAAAATTAAAAACCCCTCCACAAGTGCTTGTAGAAGGGTTTTTTGAGGTCCGAAGCGGATTCGAACCGCTGTAGACGGTTTTGCAGACCGGTGACTAAACCACTCATCCATCGGACCATAATGCTGGATTGCGAGTGCAAATATACAAAAAAATCTAATTCTGCCAAAACTTCGTTGCAAGTTTCGTACTTTTTCGCAAAAATTATTAACTTTACATCTGCTGAGGAGCATAAATTGGGCTTTTTTGTCGATTTTTATGTTCCGCAGAGATTTTTTTAGCTGAAAGTACGATCTTATGCCGCTAAAGGATATTGCGCTCACATTTGTACCGCAGCTCGGAGTGCGAGGCGCCGCCTACCTGATAAATTATTTCGGGTCGGCCGAGGCTGTTTATGCCGCATCACGTGACGAGTTGATGCAGGGGGCGATGTTGCGAGAGGATGCTGTGCGCAACATCTTGTCGGGGTGCGGTATGCGTGAGGCAGAGCGTGAGTTGGCGTACTGCAAGCGCAATGGCATAACGCCCGTGGCCGCCTCTTCGCCTAGCTATCCACGCCTGTTGCGGGAGATTGAGGATTTTCCAGCCGTATTGTATGTATGTGGTAATGTGGATGTTCTCAATAGCCGTATGGTCGCTTTTGTCGGTACACGCAAGATGAGCTCGTATGGACAACTTATGTGCGACAGGCTGGTGCAGGAGTTAAAGGAGGCTGTGCCCGATGTTACCATTGTCAGTGGCTTGGCGTATGGCGTAGATGGTGCGTGCCATCGTGCTG
Source organism: Alistipes sp. (assembly GCA_017384185.1). Taxonomy (GTDB): domain Bacteria; phylum Bacteroidota; class Bacteroidia; order Bacteroidales; family Rikenellaceae; genus Alistipes. The sequence continues at coordinate 58 of JAFNUH010000236.1, read as the reverse complement.
CGCTCGCTCACGGAGCAACGACAGTGGCGGTTTTGGCTAATGCTCTGCCTAAGATGTC
>JAFNUH010000235.1 GCA_017384185.1 Alistipes sp. | reverse complement strand
GAATCCCTATGACAAGGATGGCAAGAAGCGTAAGGATGTAAAGAATCCCGACAAGAGCCTGCGCAACGTAGATGTTGACCAGATTGTAATCGTAAAGGGTCTTCAGTACGATGCAAAGGAGAAGAAATGGGGCGGTGCAAAGATGTATGATCCCACAAAGGGTATTCGTGTAAATGCTACGGCGGAGTTCGAGACTGCCGACAAGCTTAAGCTTCGTGGCACGATTATGGGTCTTGGAGTAACACTCTATTGGACACGAATCAAATAGCATTTAGATAAAATTATTTTGTAGGGCGTTAACATTATTTGTTAGCGCCCTTACTTTTTCGTACATTTGTATTGTAATCTAAAAAACACCTACTATGAAACGACTGCTCTATGCCTTAACATTGTGCCTACTGGCACTAACAGGCTGCAACCACTCTGCATCAGACAAATCTCAACGAATCAAAGAGTTAAAAAAGGAGTATAATAAATTTATAGCTCTTACTTTTGACGATGGACCCAGCACGCTCACGCCCCGAATATTGGATATCCTGGAACAGCACAATGCTACGGCTACATTCTTTGTGATTGGCAGTCAGGTTGACGCCAGCACCGAGCCAACGATTAAGCGAGCGCAGGAGATTGGATGCGAGATTGGCAGCCACTCATTCACCCACCCTTATATGTCTCAACTCACCCCCGAGGAGCAGACTTTGCAGTCGCAGCAGACCATCAATGCTATCGAGCAATATGCCCCAACGCCAAAGTATTTCCGCCCGCCATATATGGATGCAGATGATACTACGCATAACATTGTTCCTCAGATATTTATTGGCGGCTATTGCCCCGACGACTGGGATGCAAATGTAAGTGCCGAGGAGCGAATAAAGGGCTTGATGGAGAACGCTACGGATGGTCTGATATTTATCCTCCACGACTTCAAAGATAACAACGGCACAGCCGAGGCTTTGGCAAGCGTAATCCCTGCGTTGCAGGCTCAGGGATATGGACTCGTATCGGTCGATGAGCTCTTTACAATAAAGGGCGTAACGCCTCAAAAGGGAATTATCTACAAAAAAGCAAAATAGAGATTAAAATATAAATCCGATGAAAAAGATTACACTTTTAACCATTCTCTGCCTTGTGGCGTTATCAGCTATGGCACAGAACTATCCTACGATGTTCGCCCATCGTGGTTGCTGGACTAAAAACGACGCAAAGGAGTTCATCGTACCCGAGAATAGCCTCCCCGCAGTGGCGATGGCTAAGACGATGGGATACACAGGCATTGAGTGCGACGTTCACTACACAAAGGATAAGCGTATGGTAATCCTACACGATGCCACTCTTAACCGCACAATGCGTCGAGCATCAGACTACTCAAAATTGGATAAGCCCGTACGACTTGCCGACCTCACATTCGAGGAGCTTCGTCGTGACTATGTTCTTGAGTCGGAGAATCCCGCTTGGCGTACACCTATACCAACTCTTGAGGAGCTTCTTGCGGAGTGCAAAAAGCAAGGGATAATGCCTATGCTACACAGTGCATTAATGGAGTCATATCACGTAGCGCAGGAGATGTTTGGCGACGAGTGGATATGCTTCACGGGAGGTGTGGACCATCTAAAAAAGGTACGTGAATTCTCTAACTGTATTATCCTCCTATCAATCAATAGCGGCACAGCGGAGGAGAATATCTCTCATCTTGAGCAGATAGGTGGACGTTGTGGAGTCTCAACAATGAACTATAAGCTCTACACGCCTGAATTCTGCAAAGCATTGACAGATAGAGGATACATCGTGCAGGCATCTATCTTCCCCACCCCGCACGAGACTATCGCACAGCGTAATGGCATCAGCTATCAGCTAACCGACTTTTCGATTATGCCAACACATCGCCCCGTAGTAAAGGACTCTGGTAAGGTAATTGCAAAGAGTGGTGATGCAACGTGGGAGTGGAGCTGCGAAAAGAGTTTTGAGCGTGGCGGTGTAACGCTCGACATTGAGTTCAAAGGCGAGATTGAGATTACAATCAATGGCGACCGCAAATATAACCTCTCGAACGAGGCATTCGGCAAGGAGTTTATAGGCAATCGTTTCTTTGACAAAGCTCCTTACATCACAATCATTGCGAAGCAAGGCGCTCACATCAAAAAGGCAAAAATCAAGGCATATGCCTATTAGCTAAGATAGTAATTATTCAGAATTAAGAAAAGGTGTATCCCACGGGGAAGCACCTTTTTCTTTCAGTAACACCAAAATTATAAATAAAACAAACAAGACGTCGCCTGCGAAATTCGCCGCAACGCCCTGTTTTAGAATCTCTTATTTATCCTGATAGAGG
>JAFNUH010000234.1 GCA_017384185.1 Alistipes sp. | reverse complement strand
TTAGTACCGATGTCACGCTTACCGCTTGCGCAGAATATAGGCATAACCTCACGGTTAGCAACGCCGAGCTTCAAACCTGAACGGATATCGTCCTGAGTGAGGGCGCCCTTCTCGAAGTAGAGCTCCATCAAAGCGTCATCATAAACGGCAGCGGCCTCCGAGAGCTCCTGGTTCAATGCCTGAGCGTACTCCAGCTGGTCTGCGGGAATCTCCAGCTCCTCACGAGTACCGTTCTCGTCGGTGAAGCGGTACATCTTCATCATCAATACGTCGATGAAAGCGTTGAAGCCAGCGCCAACCTCTACGGGATACTGTACGATAACGGGCTTAACCGATGATGCGGCACGAATACCCTCGATAGTTGCGTCGAAGTTAGCCTTGTCACCATCCAGCTGGTTGATAACACCAATCAAAGGCTTGTTAAGGATGCGAGCGTAGCGAGACTGAATCTCATCACCTACCTCCCAGCCATTCTGAGCGTTCATAACCATAATACCTACGTCACCCACCTTGAAAGCAGAGAAGAGGTTACCACAGAAGTCGTCAGAACCCGGGCAATCGATGATATTCAGCTTACGACCCATAAACTCTGTGAAGAGGGTAGTAGCGTAAATCGAGCGTTTGTACTCGTGCTCGATATCTGTGTTGTCAGAAATTGTGTTATTAGTTTCAATGCTACCCCTGCGGTCGATAACCTTACCCTCAAAAGCCATCGCTTCTGCAAGGGTAGTTTTTCCAGTGCCAGGCGCACCAATAAGAACGATGTTCTTAATCTCCTTAGCTGAATAGTTTTTCATATTCGTGAAGTTTTATAGTTTTTGTTTTAGTTAGTTTGCTTTAGGTGAATGTTTCGTATGTTTTACGATGCGCATTCAAAATATAAAGTTACAAAGATTTTTTTAATTTACAACTCTCTTTGCTAAAAAATAACAATAAAATCCCGAATAAGTAAAATTTCTGCTAATCTTTGGTTTTGTTTTTGTGAATTTACGCCCTTCGTTGAGCTGTAAATAAAATATGCGCTACGCTCCGCCTCCCGTGTGCGTGTATAATATAAGGTATAAAAAAAGAGATTAGCAGGCCGCCTGCTAATCTCTTAAATCTTCAATGAGAGTAATCTGCTACTTATATACCTCGTTTCGGGGCAGGATTGTAGGCAGATTTGCCGTACCCAAAGCCATAATAGCCAAGGCTGTTGCAGCCTGCTCCTGATACTCGGGGATACTCTTCTGGTATGTATCACGCTCGGTGTGCCAAATCTCGTGATAGTCGAAGTTGTAACCCATCGGGTCGCTCCACTCTGCCATCTGCACGGCAGGAATACCCTTCACCATAAACGATGTAGCGTCGTTGCCACCCAGACTTGTAGGCACGCTGCGAGGCTCGAGCTTGTTTATAGTAAAGTTATATGAGGGGTAGAGCTCCTGAATAGGCTTTGCAATCTTCTCATACTCCTTAACCAGCGATGCCGGAGCATAGAATGCCGTGTAGGGCATAGGACCTCCGTCACGGTTGAAGACGTTTGAAATCTTGTCCAGCTTCTCGGGGTGGTCCTCAATCCACTTGAGTGAGCCGAGCAGACCAAACTCCTCGCCAGCAAAGAGGATGAAGATAATCGAACGCTCGGGCTTTGCTCCCGATACTGACAACATACGTGCCGCCTCCATTACTGCCGATACACCCGAACCGCAATCTACACCACCCGTAGCCGAGTCGTAGGCGTCGAGGTGCGCACCCAGGATAACATACTCGTCGGGGTACTTCGAGCCCTTCATCGTAGCTACAACATTGTGGTAGGGCACGGGACCCATCTTGAAGTAGTTGCGAATATCAAACTCAAGCTCCACGTAACGACGCTGCTCGGCGAGCTTGTATATACGCTCAAACTGCGCCTCGTCCAGCTTAATATCGGGTACGGTGGGCAGCTGCTCGAAAGTTGTTGTGCCGTCGTTAATCATATTGCGGTCGTAGAGTGTGCGGATGGGCACCGTTGTGGGCTGAATGAATCCCAAAACACCTGCCTCGACCATCTCGTCGTAGAAGAGGGCGGGCATCTCGTTCAAGGGGCGCTTCTTGCCATCCACGCCTGCCTCACGGTTCTGCTTTGCAATCTCCTCATTCTCCTTGATAGCTGCGTGACGACGCTCCTTAGCCTTAGCATCGTGGTCGAGAGGCCAACCTGTGCTCTTGCTCTTCAAGAGTACCCACGCACCCTTCAGCGTGCCCTTCATACGGTTGAACTCATCCCACGTGCGAGGCTCGATAACTACGTGACCACGCTGCGGACCCTTTGTGCCCGAGGTGTACGATGGTGTTGTAAAGTAGAGTGTCTCGGTGTACTCGCCCATAGCACGACCCCACCAGCCGCCACGGTTGAAACCTACGCAGGTCTCGCCAACCTTCTCGACGCTCACCTCTAAGCCCCAGCTCTGGAACTGCTTTACAGCCCAGTCGGCAGCGTTGTCGTATGCGTCAGAGCCGACGGGACGACCTCCAAAGCGGTTACACAAAATATCGAGATGCTGCATTGTGCGGTTATCCTCACGAGCCATCTCCATAATCTTCTTCACAGCAGCGCTCTGTGCCCACAAGCCCGTAGGCAGCAACAGCAACGCCAAAATAAATAATCTCTTCATTTGCTTGGAGTAATTTTTCTAACTAACCTTTTCTTGTGTGAGGGTCTTTTGCACAAAAACATATTTTCAAATGTAGCCCTCTATTAAAATTAAAGAAAAGCCTGCCGAGTGAGTCGGACAAGCTTTTCCTCATTTACCTGTAAAATATTACAACTTAGCTTTCTGCCAGATAAGAGCCGATGAACCAAGAATAGCAGCATTCTTACCCTCGATACCTGAAGGCAACAACTTAACCTTATTCTTGAATGTAGCCATCATATTCTCCTCCATATACCACTTGGTGGGCTCGAAGATGTGCTTGCCAGCCTTTGCCAAACCACCGAACAAGATGATAGCCTCGGGAGATGTTGTTGCAACCAAGTCAGCGAGTGACTTACCCAAAACCTCACCTGTGTAGCGGAATGCCTCGATTGCGATAGCGTCGCCCTTGTCAGCAGCAGTTGAGAGCATTACAGCCTCGAACTTAGAGAAAGGAATCTCACGCAAGTCGCTATCGTTGTTCATCTTAGCCATCAACTCGAAAGCAGTACGCTTGATACCTGTAGCCGATGCGTAAGCCTCCAAGCAGCCCTTACGACCGCAACCGCACTCACGACCGTGTACACGGCTGTCAACCATCACGTGACCATACTC
>JAFNUH010000233.1 GCA_017384185.1 Alistipes sp. | reverse complement strand
GAGTCGGCAACCAGTGGTTATGAGTGGGTGCAGTCACACCACGAGGAGTTGGGCATTGATTCCGATATGTTCGAGAAGAAGAATCTTAATAACCACGTTCCCGAACTAGCTATTACTAAGGATGGTCCCTCGGCAGGTATTACACTCGTTACGTCAATAGTATCGACATTTACGGGTCGTGAGGTTAAGGAGCGTATCGCTATGACGGGCGAGATGACACTGCGTGGTCGTGTGATGCCCGTAGGAGGTATTAAGGAGAAGATTTTGGCGGCTAAGCGTGCTGGCATTGTTGAGATTATTCTCTGTGAGGATAACCGCAAGGATGTTGAGGAGATTAAGACGGAGTATGTTGCTGGTCTTACTTTCCACTATGTGAAGCGCATTGAGGAGGTTTTGGCATTGGCATTGAAATAGTAGAGATATGAAACCGTTAAAATTTATCGCTATCATCCCCGCACGATATGCCTCAACTCGTTTTCCTGGCAAGCCACTTGCGCAGTTGGGTGGTAAGGCTGTCATCGAGCGAGTATATGAGCAGGTGTCGGGCGTTGTGGAGAATGTAGTTGTGGCTACCGATGATGAGCGTATATACGATGCTGTAAAGGCGTTTGGTGGTCGTGTTGTGATGACCTCAACCGAGCATAAGAGTGGTACGGACCGTTGCTGGGAGGCTTACCAGAAGCAAGGCGAGCAGTTCGACGTGGTTATCAACGTGCAGGGCGATGAGCCATTTATCGCTCACTCGCAGTTGCGTGCTATTATGGCTTGCTTTGAGGTTGAGACAACCGATATAGCTACCCTGGTAAAGCCCTTTGCTGAGGAGGATGGTATTGCGGCGTTGGAGAATCCCAACTCGCCCAAGGTGGTGCTGGATAAGGCGTCACGTGCTATATACTTCTCACGCTCGGTTATTCCCTACCTGCGTGGTGTAGAGCGTGAACAGTGGCTAAAGAGTCATACTTATTATAAACATATAGGTATGTACGCCTTCCGTGCTAACGTCTTGCAGGAGGTTACCTCGTTGGAGCAGTCGCCGCTGGAACTTGCCGAGTCGTTGGAGCAGTTGCGCTGGCTGGAGAATGGCTATAAGATAGGTGTCGGCATCTCAAATGTTGAGACCGTAGGTATCGACACGCCCGAGGATTTGGAGCGTGCCGAGGCATTTTTGAGAGAACAAAATAGATAATTATATAAGACTATGACAAAATTTGTAGCAGGACCGTGTGTCATCGAGTCGGCTGAGTTGTTGGATACGGTGGCGGCACGATTGGTAGAGATAAACAAGAGTTTAGGTACGGATATTATCTTTAAGGCATCGTTCGATAAGGCTAACCGTACGTCGCTCTCGTCATATCGTGGTGTAGGATTGGATAAGGGTTTGCAGATGCTCGCCGATGTGAAGTCGAAGTGGGGTTTGAAGCTCTGTACCGATATTCACGAGGCGTGGCAGGCAGCACCTGCGGGCGAGGTGATTGATGTAATTCAGATTCCCGCATTCCTCTGCCGTCAGACCGATTTGTTGGTAGCTGCTGCAAAGACGGGTCGCACGGTAAATATCAAGAAGGCGCAGTTCCTCTCGGGTGAGGATATGAAGTTCCCTTACGAGAAGGCTATGCAGTCGGGTGCTACCGAGGTGTGGCTTACCGAGCGTGGAAATATGTTTGGATATAATAATCTTATTGTCGATTTCCGCAATATTCCCGATATGTTGAAGATTTCGTCTACCGTTGTAATGGATTGCACGCATAGCGTTCAGCGTCCTGGAGCCGCTGGTGGCAAGACGGGCGGTAATCGTGAATTTGTACCCGCTATGGCGCAGGCTGCTAAGGCGTTTGGTGCTAACGGCTTCTTCTTTGAGGTACATCCCGACCCCGATAAGGGCTTGAGCGATGGACCCAATATGTTGCGTTTGGAGGATTTGGAGGGCGTTGTAAAGAGCCTTCTTTAATATAGAAAATTAAAACCTAAATAATGAGCACATTAACTTCACAAGATATTCTCGACTTGGCTCGCCGTACACTCTCGGTAGAGGCTGAGGCTCTAAGTAATATGGCAACGCTTCTTGGCGAGGAGTTTATCGGAGCTGTAAATCGTATTCTCGACTGCCGTGGTAAGGTGATTATCACAGGTATGGGTAAGTCGGGTCTTGTAGGACGTAAGATAGCGGCAACGCTGGCAAGTACAGGTACGCCGAGCTTCTATCTCCACCCCGGCGAGGCTTTTCACGGCGATTTGGGTATGATTTCGCCCGAAGATGTTATCTTGGCACTCTCTCACTCGGGCGAGACAGACGAGGTGTTGAAGATTGTACCTTTTATTCAGTCAAATCATAACGTGTTGATTTCGATAACAGGCAACCCCGAGTCAACGCTCGCAAAAAACTCGGATATTCATCTTAATACCGGTGTTAAGGAGGAGGCGTGCATCCTGCATCTTGCCCCCACATCATCGACTACGGCGCAGCTTGCGCTGGGTGATGCATTGGCAATTGCGTTGATGAAGGCAAGAGAGTTTACATCTATGGACTTCGCTCGTCTGCATCCTGGAGGTAGCTTGGGACGCCGATTGCTGATGACCGTTGGTAATGTTATGCGTAAGAGCGATTTGCCCGTTGTGGGTATGGATTGCTCGGCAACAGAGATGATTCACTCGATGACACGTGGTGGCTTGGGTCTGATTATAATTTGCGATGGCGAGCGTATTGAGGGCATTGTTACCGATGGCGACCTGCGCCGTGCTATGGAGAGCCGCCAGAGCGAGTTCTTTAACATTAAGGCGATAGATATTGCCACACGTTCACCCAAGACCATCAACCCTCACGCCAAACTTATCGAGGCTGAGAAGATGATGACTCGCCACAAGGTTAACTCACTGCTGGTAACCGATGAGTGTGGTCGATTGGAGGGCGTGATTCAGATTTACGACATCAAACTGTAATAAAGATTATAACCCAAATAGAATTTACATTATGAAGAAAGCGCTTTTTACAGCTCTGGCTGTGATGTGTTGCCTCGTAGGATTTTCTGCCGAGAGGGATGGCTGGAAGAGTCTCTTTAATGGTAAGAATTTGCGTGGCTGGGTTAAGTTGAACGGCAATGCCGAGTATCGTGTTGAGAAAGGCGAGTTGGTGGGTGTCAGCACTTTGAATACTCCCAATACGTTCCTTGCTACGGAGCAGGAGTATGACGACTTTATCCTCGAGTTGGAGTATAAGGTTGACGAGGGTGTAAATTCGGGTGTGCAGATTCGTAGCCACTCGAAGCCTGAGTATAAAAATGGTACCGTATATGGCTACCAGTGCGAGATTGACCCTGCGGCATTTTGTGGCGGTATTTACGACGAGGCTCGTAGCGGCTGGTTGTACTCTTTGGCAGATGTGCCGCAAGCGCAAAGTGCTTTCAAGCGTGGCGAGTGGAATAAGATGCGAGTTGAGGCTGTGGGTGAGTCGGTTAGAGTATGGCTCAACGGTATGCCCACTGCGGATATTATCTGTGATAAGGATATGTCAGGCTTTATCGCACTGCAGGTTCACACCATTGGCTCTAATGCAGAGCTGGTGGGTCGCACTATTCGCTGGCGTAATGTAAGAATCAAGACCGAGAATATTGCGAAGGAGCTATCACCTGAGATTGAGACTATTCCTCAGCGTAACCACATCCCCAACACTATCTCATCTCGTGAGGCTGCTGAGGGCTGGGCTCTGTTGTGGAACGGTAAGGATATGTCGGGATGGAAGAGTAATTCTGATAAGGATTTTCATAAGGGCTGGGTATGTGAGGATGGCGTACTCTCTATTAAGGCTCAGTCGAGTGCTGGTGACATTATAACCGAGCGCAAGTATCATAACTTCGAGTTGTCTATTGACTTCAAATTCACAGAGGGCGCAAATAGTGGAATTAAATATTTTATCGGTGAGAATGGCAGCGTAGGTTGCGAGTTCCAGATTTTGGATGACGAGCGTCACCCCGATGCTAATCGTGGATTTAATGGTAATCGCCGCCTCGGTTCGCTCTATGATATTATTCCTGCTCAGGGTTGGGCGCATACTCGCAAGGGCGATTGGAATACAGCCCGTATCGTTGTCAAGGGCGAGAAGGTTGAGCATTGGCTTAACGGCGTGAAGATTCTCTCTTACGAGAAGGGCGGTGATATGTGGCAGGCATTGGTGTCGCATAGTAAGTTTGCCAATGTGAAGAATTTTGCTGGTGGCGATGGTGGTCACATTCTTTTGCAGGACCATAACGATTTGGTACACTACCGGAACTTGAAAATCAAAGAGTTGAAATAATTGAGTTGATATGAAGGATACCGTTATTTCTGCCGCAACGAAACGTCGTGAGCTGATAATTTGGCTTGTTTGCTTCGTCGTGGCAAACATCATTAATTGGGCGGCTATCATTAAGTTCCAGTCGCCGTGGTATGAGGTCTTTACCCAGATAGGTTATGTGGTGGTGACATCACTCCTTATTTATGGACTTCTTCTGCTTGTGCGCATAGCGTGGCGCATTGTGCAACGTTTGTTGGATAAGTAACAGTGGCACTTGAGTTTCAACATAGCACCAAAAATCCCCGTTACCCCGTAACATACCTCTCATTTTATGCTATGCACACACGTGTGGAGGTTGTTGCCGTGGGGTTAGATGAGTGTGCGGGACGAGATTTGGCGCAAGGTGTCGAAGCTGAGGTGAAGAGATTGGAGCGATGCTTTAATCGTTTTGATAATCGTAGTCCGCTTGCGGTGATGAATGCACGTGCTGCGGCGGAGGATGTTGCTGTCGATGACGATATGTTTATGGCTCTGGAGCTGTGTGAGGCATTTCGTCGTGGTACGGCAGGATATTTTGATATAGCGACAAACACAACCGTCGGCGGGCAGGTTAGTTATAGCCTCAATGCTGATAATCATACGGTGCGTTACACCTCGTCGGGCATATCGCTCGATATGGGTGGCTTTGCTAAGGG
>JAFNUH010000232.1 GCA_017384185.1 Alistipes sp. | reverse complement strand
TACTTCCTCTCTGGTTTCACCGCAAAGTTGGCTGGTACAGAGCGTGGTATCACTGAGCCTACTCCTACATTCTCTGCTTGCTTCGGTGCTGCATTCCTTTCATTGCACCCCACAAAGTACGGTGAGGAGTTGGTTAAGAAGATGGAGGCTTCAGGTGCTACTGCATACCTCGTTAACACAGGTTGGAACGGTACTGGCAAGCGTATCTCTATCAAGGATACACGTGGTATCATCGACGCTATCCTCGATGGCTCAATCGACAAGGCAGAGACTAAGCAGATTCCTATCTTCGACTTCAAGGTTCCCACAGCTCTTCCTGGCGTTGATCCCGCTATCCTCGATCCTCGTGACACTTACGCTGACGCTGCTGAGTGGAACACTAAGGCTGAGGACTTGGCTTCTCGCTTCATCAAGAACTTCGCTAAGTTCACTGGCAACGAGGAGGGTAAGTCATTGGTTGCTGCTGGTCCCCAGTTGTAATTCAATAATTACTAAATACTCAAAGAGTCACCCAAAAGGTGGCTCTTTTTTTTGTATTTGATAAAACTATAACTATATAGATTGATTTTATAGGAAAAATTGTATTACGACTAATATATTTTACTATCTTTGTCAAAGTGAGTTAAAATACCAATACAAAACCGTCCTATGAAAAGAAAACTTCATATTTTGACACTCCTCGTTGTTGCCGTAGCTACACTCTTCTCGTGTGGAGGCAAAGAGGATATTATCATTGACGACCCCAACAAGGAGCAACCCGTACCCGAATTTGATGTTCAGGCAGGTCCGGATGGTTCTCTGCCGGGCGCTATCATAGGCACAAAATACTCCGTAGATTATGGCAATGGCGACTCTCAATCGACAACGGTAAACACGAAAGCAAATGTATTTGACCGTAAGTTTGAGACCTTCTTCGCATCACACGAGCGTTCGATGACGTGGGTAGGTCTTGACCTCGGAGAGAAGCACGTCATAACAAAGATTGGCTACGCCCCACGCAATGGTCACGCTAAACGTGTTATGCTGGCAGTTATTCAGGGTGCAAACAAACACGACTTCAGCGATGCCGTGCCCATCCACGTCATACAGGAGCCAGGCAAGCAGGGCGAGATGAACTTTGCCACGGTAAATTGCTCACGAGGTTTTAGATATGTACGCTACGTGTCGCCCAACGATGTACGTTGTAATTTGGCTGAGTTGGCATTCTATGGCAACAAGGGCGAAGGCGATGATACGCAGTTCTATCAGGTTACAAACCTGCCGACAGTGGTTATCAATACCCACCAAGGCGCAGAGGTAACATCAAAGGAGCAGGAGATTTCGAGCAATGTCTATGTCATTGGCGACAACGGCAGATATATGCATTATGGCGAGAAGACAGGCATTCGTGGTCGTGGTAACGCAAGCTGGAACTTTGCGCAGAAACCATACCGTCTGAAGTTCGACAAGAAGACAAAATTGTTAGACGCACCAGCCGAGGCAAAGAAGTGGACATTGATTAGCCCCTATGGCGATAAGAGCTTGATGCGTAATATGTTAGCATTTGAAATCAGCCGTCGTACGGGTGCTAAATATACACCCTACTGCCAGCCCGTAGATGTAATCTTCAATGGCGAATACCGTGGTTGCTATCAGCTCTGCGACCAGATAGATGTGCGCAAGGGACGTGTGGATATTAAGGAGATGAAACCCGAGGATAATACCGCAGAGGCTCTCTCGGGTGGCTATCTTATTGAGATTGATGCATATGCAAGCAAAGAGCCTTGCTATTTCTGGAGTAGCAAGGGAATACCCGTAACCATCAAATCACCCGATGACGATAAAATCACGTCACAACAGAAAAAATATATTCAGGAGGCTTTCAACAACCTCGAGACAAGAGTATTCTCAGACAACTTTATACACGAGAGCTGGGGTTACTACAAATATTTCGATATTGACAGCTTCCTCAAGCACTTTATCGTCGGCGAGTTGAGCGGTAATACCGATACATATTGGAGTACATATATGTACAAGGAGCGTGGTGACGACAAGTTTTACACAGGTCCTGTATGGGATTTCGATATTGCTTTCGATAACGACTCTCGTACGCATACCGAGCTTAATAATCCTACGGGCTATCTATACAGCTCAGGCATAGCCTCATTTGCTGGTGGAAATAATATGCAACAATTTGTTACCCGAATTGTGAAACTTGACCCCGTGGCAAATGCTCGTCTGAAGGAGATGTGGGCGGAGTTGCGCAGTAGCGGAGTAATTACCCCCGAGTCACTCGTGCAGTGGGTCAACGATACGGAGCAGTATCTCGACCAGTCGCAGAAATTGCAATATACTCGTTGGGGAAATCTCCACTTTAATGTCAATATGAACTACCAGGCTTTAGGCTCATATCCTGCTGAAGTTGACGTAGTTAGAAACTTTATTAATAGACGAGTAACCGACCTGGATAAGATTATAAATAAATAAGAAAAAGAGGGTGCATAACAAGTAAAGTTAGCACCCTCTTATTTTGTTGTATTATCAGCCAACATTAATTCTGTACCTTGTAGCGTGATGGCGATATACCCGTACGCTGCTTGAAGTACTTACCAAAGAACGATTGCGAGACAAAATTCAATCGCTCGGCAACCTCCTGAATACTCATTCCCGGCTGCGTAAGCAACTCCTTAGCCTTATTTACAACGGCAGCATCAATCACCTTCGAGGCATTCTTGCCAACCTTGTTCTTACAGATTAGCGACAAGTATTTTGGCGTGATACCCAGCCTCTTAGCATAATACTCAACGCTACGTTCACGCTCGCACGAAGCCGTCAGCTCGGCGATAAAAAGGCGCATAAGTTCATCTCCTCGTGAGGTATCAAGGCGCTGCTTCTCAGCTACGGCACTCTGATTGATAATAGATGCCACAGCATAGTAGAACGACGCAAAAAGCGAAGTCATAATCTTGTTATCGTAGAGCATACCCTCTCTGCCCGATATTGAGCGAATAGCAGTGGCAATATCGTGCAGCGTTGTAACCTCCTCTTCCTTAGCCTCAAAGCAGGGCTTGGTGCTGAAAATCACATCAACCGACAGAAGATCCGATGTGTCGAGTTTTATAGCCTCCAGAGATGATGGCGAGTAGTTTACAAAATAACCCGTACAAGCCTTAGTGCATCGAAACGATGAAATCTTCGACTCGCCACGCAACAGAAACAACGAGTTAGGGCGCAGCTCGAAGGCTCTGTCGTTGATGACCGCCTTAGCCGTACCATTACATATCACTCCCACTGTCATTCCCTCGATTACACGTGGCTCGCCCGTCATTGTCTTAAAACGCACAAGCGGCGAAAGCACATAGTCGTCGAATCTTAAACTCTCCTCACTAAAATAATCTTTGATTTTTGAAACTGAAACTTTTCTAACTCCCTCACTTTTAATCTCTCTCCATATATCATAAAAAATTTCGTCTCATCAGGTGTCCCTCGGCGGGGGACAGACGACCGTGAGCGCTCCCCGCAGACAGCTTAGTTTTATGGGGAACTGCTCACCTCGTTGACCATCGACATCGGTGTCGGTATCAACGGGCGACACGAGCGTTAATTCACTCGTACGCAGATATTTAACAGCCTCAGTCTTAACACCAAGCAGATACAATAACATATCTACTGCCGACTGAAACATAGTCTCTCGCTTACGTAAAAACAGACAATCGAAAGCTCCATCTTGCAGATTTGAGTTGCGAGCCAAAGGCATACGTCCGGCCGTCTCACCATTGAAAACAAGCCCCATAAGCGTCGGATAGTAGAACGCCTCATTGTCGCTGGTGATGGTGAGCGGAATGCCGTGCAACTTCTTCAACTCCTTAAGCGCCTCAATCATATATGCCGCACGACCCATAATCTGCTTAAGCTCCACACGTGTATGCTGCGAGGTCGTGGTAAACATTCCAAAGCTGAAGATATTCACAAAATAGATGGGCTTCGTGTCGGGCGCACCAATAGATTCGACCTTGCCACAATCGATAGCTTCAGGCTCGCCGTAGGCAATCTGTCGGGCTGCTTCCAGGATATTTTTAGACATACCCAACGCTCCGGCAAAGTCGTTTGCCGTACCGCCCGGAATAACACCAAGCGTAAGTGACAGGTCGTTGCGCATCATTGTATTTACAGCATAGTTGAGCGTACCATCACCACCCGCAATTACCACTAAATCAACATCTTCGTAACCTTCATAAGGGTTATCGCAGAAGTCAATCACAACTGGCGTTATATCATAGTCCGCCTCGTGGAATATCGCCATAATCTTATCAAGATTACGTTCAACGTTTCCACGACCAGCCTGCTTATTATACAATAATATCGCTTTCTTCATACAATTTTTCTCTTCCCTCGTTGAGCCACACACTACTCTATCTCTCGAAATCCCTCGGTGGATTTTATCGCTGGAGCCAACTTTGAGGAGTAGTAAACTTCAAAATCATCTCCCTCGCCTGCGGCAATGAAATAGACCATCACCCCACTCTGCTCCAACTCTTGAGCCACATTGATTGCACGCTCCAGCCCCATAGCCATAAACATCGTACCATAGGCATCAGCCTCGGCACACGTAGGTGCAACGACAGTTGCCGACAACAAGTCGGTGATTACACTCCTACCCGTATGGGGATCTATGGTGTGGGCAACTTTACGCCCCTGCTCATCAAGATAGTAGCGGCGATAATTTCCCGACGTAGCCATCGAGCAATCGGTCAGCGTGATTACCTGCTGAACGTGCGCACCAACGTTGTTATTACCATCAAATGGGGTCTCAACGCCTACTCGCCAAGCTCCACCCTTATCATTCACACCACAACAGCGCACCTCTCCGCCTATATCGACCAAGTAGTTTTCCACGCCCAAACGCTCCAGCTCCTGAGCCGCCATATCGACGACATAGCCTTTAGCTATCGAATTGAAATCCAGGCGCAAACGGCTATCATCCTTCACAAGACGACCCGCCTCAACTCGCACCTTATCAATTCCGACAAACTCCAACAGTGAGTCAACATTTACCTCTGCCTGACGCTCCTTGCCGGCAAAGCCGTACGCCTCTACAAGGGGTGCGATGGTCACGTCGTATGCCCCGTCACTCACGGCGCTAATACGGCGAGAGAGTTCCAAACAGTGGATGATATGCTCATCCAAAGAGTCAGTTTCGTTACGATTCACTCGGCTCAGCAACGACTCACTATCGAATATAGACATCGATTTTTTTGCCACCGAGTCGATATGCATCATCTTCTGGTAAATTTCCGACGATGGAAGCTGCGTTTGGGCGCTCACCAACATAAAAGTTCCGAGCATCTGACCCTCGACACGAACATAGCTTGGCGCAGGTTTGCTGCACGAAAAAATCGTGAATACAACCAGCGTCATTAGCGCCATTATCAGTCGAGAAAAAAGATTCTTACAAGCCATTGTCAACTCCCTAAAATCGTCCTAAAAACAGAGGTCTCACTCGCCTTGAATTTTGTCAAAAAAACCACCCTCTGAAACACCTTTTCTATGCAAATATACATATATTTTGGAAAAAACCAACAACTCGCACATAAATCAGCTATAAACGAACGAAAAAATAATATTTTTAAGCCTAAAATATTTGGCGCTTAACTAAAATAGGAGTATTTTTGTGCACGCTCCGGTGTTATTCACAGTAAGGGGAATGCATCGTGGAGTGGAACCAGGGCTTTTAACCGTTCCGGATGGAGGCGGTATGGCCCATAAACTTATTATATTTTATGGCTTATTTAACAGCAGAGAAAAAGCAAGAGCTTTTTGGTAAGTACGGCAAGTCTAACACCGACACTGGTTCTCCGGAGAGCCAGATCGCATTGTTTTCATACCGTATCAGCCACCTTACTGAGCACCTCAAGAACAACAAGCACGACTTCGGTACCCAGCGCTCATTGTTGCGCTTGGTAGGTAAGCGTCGCAAGTTGCTTATGTACTTGAAGGAGGTTGATATCGAGCGCTACCGTGCTATCATCAAGACTCTTAACCTCCGTAAGTAATTTTGCGAGGGTACAAATGAAGGTAACTGCGTGTTACCTTCATTTCGTATGACATTTTATTTTTTGACGATTTATAATTTATGGAAGAAAACAAGTTGTACAACGCTGTACAAAAGACGATTACGCTCGCTGACGGTCGCCAGATTACAATCGAGACCGGTAAGTTGGCCAAGCAGGCTGACGGCTCGGTTGTAGTGAAGATGGGTGACACAATGTTGCTCGCAACCGTTGTAGCGGCAAAGGACGCAAAGGAAGGTACTGATTTTATGCCTCTTCAGGTGGAGTATAAGGAGAAGTTCGCATCGTG
>JAFNUH010000231.1 GCA_017384185.1 Alistipes sp. | reverse complement strand
TATCACCAATAACAAGTGGCGGCAACAGACGCAGAGTATATTTTCCCGTTAGACCAGTCATAATATGATACTTCTCACGCAACACCTTACGGAAGTCTGCCTGTGGCACCTTAAGGTCAATGCCAATCATCAAGCCACGACCACGAATATCGGTAATAATACCCGAATCCTTTATAGACTCAACAATCTTCTCACCCATAACACGAGCATTCTCGACCAGATTCTCAGCCTTAACCACATCAGCAACGGCAATAGCTGCAGCACAAGCCAAGTGGCTACCGCCAAAGGTGGTACCGAGCATACCCGACTTAGCAGGAATCTTAGGCGATACGATGATAGCACCTACGGGGAAACCGTTTGCAATACCCTTTGCCATCGAAACTATATCTGCCTTAACATCCGACCACTGGTGAGCGAAGAACTTACCGCTACGACCAAAGCCCGACTGCACCTCATCCATAATAAGCATCGTGCCCGTCTTGTCGCACAACTCACGAGCCGCCTTTAGGAACTCGTCAGAAGCCAAACGGATACCTCCAACACCCTGAATAGGCTCGATAATTACCGCAGCATACTCACCCGTAGAAAGCTCAGCAGTAAGAGCCTGCGTATCGTTAAGGTCGATGAAGGTTACATTAGGTGTCTTATTTACGGGAGCCTGGATATTTGGATTATCTGACAACGCCACTGCCATACTTGTACGACCGTGGAATGCAGAGTGCATAGCCAACACACGCTCACGACCCGTAGTAAATGAAGCCAACTTAACGGCATTCTCGTTTGCCTCAGCACCGCTATTGCATAGGAAAAGCTCATAGTTAGGATAACCGCACAACTCGCCAATCTTCTCAGCCAACTCAACCTGCAAAGAGTTGATTACAGCATTTGAGTAGAAACCAATCTTCGACAGCTGGTCGGTAATCTTCTCAACATAGTGAGGATGCGTGTGACCGATAGAAATCACAGCGTGACCGCCATAGAAATCGAGGTACTCGACACCATTCTTATCCCACAAATAGGCACCCTGAGCCTTGACGGGCTCCATATCGAGCAGAGGATATACATCAAAAAGTTTCATCGCAATAGTTTTTAGAAATAGTTAGCCTTCAGGCGCAAGCCCTCCATCTCGTCGAGACCAAACATAAGATTCATATTCTGCACAGCCTGACCCGAAGCACCCTTCAAGAGGTTATCCACAACCGATGTGATAAGCAACTTACGACCCTCCTTCTGCAACGAGAGGAAGCAGTAGTTTGTATTTACAACCTGCTTCATATATACGGGCTTATCGCTTACGCACACGAAGGGATGTGAGGCGTAGAACTCCTTGAAGATTTTGGTAATAGTCTCCAAATCCTCATCCAAACGAACGACAACATCGCTCATAATACCACGTGTGTGGCAACCACGAACGGGAACAAATGCGATGTCAGTAGCCTCCGAGCCTCCAGCTGCGACAACAGTCTCGCCAATCTCGCCCAAATGCTGATGGGTGAATACCTTATAGTTTGAGAGGTTAGAGTTACGGTTGCTGAAGTGTGTATCCTGCGTAGGCTTCTGTCCAGCACCCGTAGAGCCTGTAATACCCGTCACGGTA
>JAFNUH010000230.1 GCA_017384185.1 Alistipes sp. | reverse complement strand
GTGTAGACTCAATTACGCTACCCTGAGCCTTCTTGTTGGGGTTAGCCTTCAGGTCGAGCATCTCAGCCTCCAAAAGCACCTTCTCCAACAACTTGTCGAGGTTGATACCCTTCTTTGCCGAGATGTCCTGGCTCTGGTACTTACCTCCCCACTCCTCAACGAGGTAGTTCATCTGTGCCAACTGCTCCTTGATGTGCTCAGGATTTGCAGCGGGCTTATCAATCTTGTTGATGGCGAATACCATCGGTACACCTGCTGCCTGTGCGTGGTTGATAGCCTCAACAGTCTGGGGCATCACGCTGTCGTCAGCCGATACGATGATGATGGCAACGTCGGTAATCTTAGCACCACGTGCACGCATAGCAGTAAATGCCTCGTGACCGGGGGTGTCAAGGAATGTTACCTTCTGACCATTATAGTTTACCGAGTAAGCACCGATGTGCTGGGTGATACCTCCAGCCTCGCCCTCGATAACGTTTGTCTTACGGATATTATCCAAAAGCGAAGTCTTACCGTGGTCAACGTGACCCATAACGGTAACGATGGGGGGACGTGATACCAAATCCTCCTCGCTATCACCCTCCTCGTCGATAGCCTCAGCAACCTCTACTGTAACGAACTCGGTCTTGAAGCCGAACTCCTCAGCAACAACTACCAAAGCCTCGGCATCCAAACGCTGGTTGATAGATACCATAAGACCCAGGTTCATACAAGCCGAGATAACCTCCATAGGCGATACGTTCATCATTGTAGCCAACTCGCTCACGGTAACAAACTCTGTCACCTTGAGTACCGAGCGCTCCATCTGCTCACGCTCCATCTCCTCGGACATCTTCTCACGGATCTCCTCACGCTTCTCCTTACGATACTTAGCACCCTTATTCTTCGCACCCTTAGCTGTCAAGCGAGCCAAAGTATCCTTAATCTGCTTTGATACCTCCTCGTCGCTTACCTCGGGACGAACAACAGGCTTTGGCTGGTGCTTATCCTTCTTCTTGTTGCGACGACCCTCGCCGGGCTTAGGCTGATTCTGCTGGTTGGGCTGACCCTGCTGATTGTGATTCTGCTGCTGACCGCCCTTATTCTTCTTGCCGTTCTCCTGCTTCTGCTCCTTACCGTTGCCGTTCTTGCCCTGCTTGCTTACGTCAATCTTCTCCTTGTCAAGACGCTTACGCTTGTGCTTGCCACCCGGTACCATACCCGATACATCCATTGTGCCGAGAATCTGAGGACCTGAGAGCTGTGTAAGACCTGGACGGAATACGTTATCCTTCTTGGGCTCCTGTGCAGGCTCTGCGCTCTGCTTTGCGCTCTCCTCAACCTTTGCTGCAGGCTGCTCCTTTACGGTTGCAGGCTCAACCTTCTTAGGCTCCTGCTTAGCGGGGGCAGGTGCAGGCTGAGGCTTTGCTGCCTGAGGCTCAGGCTTCTTGGGGTTAAGGTCAATCTTGCCCAAAATCTTAGGCTGGGGTACCTCGTCCTTGACGCTGATGATGTTGCTCTTGATGATAACCTCCTGCTCCTCATCCTTCTCGTCACGCTTCGAGGCGTTTATTGTTACAGACTCCTTCTTGCCGAGAGATATTTTCTCACGTACGCTATCACGTTCCTTACCTGTGATGGAGCGGTTAGAGCCAAACTCCTTCTCAAGAATGGTATATACATCGGGGCTTACCAACGAGTTAGGCGAGCCGTCGCTGTTGATACCCTTCTTCAGGAGGAAGTCTGTGATGGTATTCAATCCCACCTTAAACTCCTTAGCTACCTGAATAAGTCTTATCTTTCTGTTATTTGTCATATTGTGATTCCTCTCTAATGCTAAATGTTAAACTTCTACTCCTCCTCGAACTCTGCCTTCAAAATCTCGATAACCTTCTCTGCCTGCTCTACCTCGAGGTCAGCACGTGTTGCGATATCCTCAACTGAGAGCTCCAATACGCTCTTTGCAGTGTCGCAGCCAGCACTCTTCAATGCCTCGATAATCCAAGGCTCGATTTCGTCAGCGAACTCGGTCAATGCTACGTCCTCCTCCTCAATCTCACGATATACGTCGATGTCGTAGCCTGTAAGCATCTTCGAGAGGCGGATGTTCAAACCACCCTTACCGATAGCGAGTGATACCTGGTCGGGCTTGAGATAAACAGAAGCTGTCTTGCGCTCCTCGTCGATTGTGATAGATGAAATCTTTGCAGGATTCAACGAACGCTGAATCATAAGCTGAGCGTTAGAGGTGTAGTTCACAACGTCGATATTCTCGTTGCGAAGCTCCTTAACGATAGTGTAGATACGTGAACCCTTCATACCTACGCAAGCTCCTACGGGGTCGATACGCTCGTCGTAAGACTCTACGGCAACCTTTGCACGCTCACCGGGGATACGAACGATGTTCTT
>JAFNUH010000229.1 GCA_017384185.1 Alistipes sp. | reverse complement strand
TCCTAATGGATACAGGTATGCCCGATGAGTTGTCGCTTAATAGTGCTACGGCCAATCGACTGAAAGCCGAAGGACACCTTGCAAATGCTCGTCGTATGAAATTTGAGGTTGGTGGCATTGGTGGCTCTCGCACAGATAACTATCTCACCACAAAGCAAATTGGCATAGGCGGAAAGTCTATAAACGACATCCGTATTACCTACTCCGAAAACGAGAAGGGAGCCTTGGCAAATAGTCGCTATGATGGTCTGGTAGGCAATGCGCTCTTTGCTCGATTCGATGTGATTTTCGATTTTGTGAATTGGGTTATCTACCTCCGTCCAAACAAAAATTTCGACAAGCCACAGCCTAACTTCTACAGTATGGCATTCACTCCAAACGGCGACCACTGGCGGGTAAATGCTCTTTTAGAGGGTGGCAATGCCGAGCGTGCAGGTCTGCGCCAAGGCGACCGTATCGAAGCGATAAACGGCATCAAGCCAACCGATACCGACAAATTAAAACTTAATCCACTGCCTGAGAAATTGACTCTGTCAGTAAAGCGAGGTAATGAACTCGTTGAGATTGTTGTGGATAAGGAGTAAATAATTAGCCAAATATCCATATATTATTTTGACCATTAAGCCAAAAAGTGGCTTATTGGTCAAAATTAGTACATAAAATCGAGGCAATCGATTGATTTTTATATATTTGCACTATTTGCGTTAGAAATGGATAAAAAGTTTGCCCAAAATGCGGGCAAAAGACCCTCGTCAGACACGGCTACAACGGGGGTAAACAGCGATATTTTTGCGCTAACTGCCATCGCCATTCCGTGTTGCCAATAGCTCGCCGTAGCACATCGCCCAAGAGTCTTTACGAGGAGTATGTAAGGGGTAAACAAACTCTATCCGAAATAGCCGAGCGACACGGTCTTTCAGTGAGTACTGTGCAGCGAAGAATGCGCCAAGTTCACACCACTCGCATTGTATCAAAATACAAAGAGGTGGTAATCCTTATGGATGCCACATATTGGGGTAAAAGCTTTGGTGTTCTACTAATTGTTGATGCCTATCGCAAGCGACTGTTGTGGCGCAAGTTCCTCGACAAGAAAGAGACGATAGCCGACTACTTGGAGGGTATCGAGTGGCTGCGTGAGCATAAATTCAAAATTCTCGGCATAGTGTGCGATGGTCTTTGGGGATTACCGCAAGCTCTTGTGCGATATAAAGTGCAATATTGTCAGTTTCATCAAGTTAAGACCGTAGATGAGTACCTTACGAAGAACCCGCTAACCGATGCTGGCAAAGAATTACAAAAGATTGTACACCTACTTTGCCACACAGACAAGGACTCTTTTATTGGTATGCTGGATATGTGGTATGAAAAATGGGGAGAGTGGCTTAAACACAGAACTCTCGATAAAAATACGGGCAAGAAATCATACACGCATCAGCGAGTGAGAAGTGCCTATTTCTCGATAAAGAGGCATATGAAATGGCTCTGGACTTGGTACGATTATCCTGATATCCCAATACCTAATACGAACAATATTCTCGAAGCAATAAATACAGATCTAAAAACAAAACTGAGAGTACATAATGGAATGTCAAAGAGGTATCGTAAGTTATTTATAGACGAATATTTCAGGCTCAAGTACAAGTGAAAAATGCGGGCAAATACCCGCATTTATGTACTAATTTTGACCAATAAACAGAAACCGCCCCGATTTTATGTACTATTTTGACCAATAAGCCTTTTTTTGCTTGACTATAGTTGGGTATAGGCACAAAAAAAAACCTCATAACAATTGCTTGTTATAAGGTTTCAGGGTGGAAGATGGGATTCGAACCCACGACCTTAGGAACCACAATCCTCTACTCTAACCAACTGAGCTACATCCACCATACAGATTTGTTTTCCAAATCGGTGGCAAATATACACACTTTTTTCTATTCTGCAAAACTTTTTGGTAAAAATTATTAAAAAACATTAAATACCACCCCATTTAACCATTAACAGATACACACAAGGGTACATAGCTGCTATTTTAATAGAACAACGACCCAAATATTAGCTTACATAAAAATGTGGCTACTCAGCCAAATGCCGAATAGCCACATCTACAGCCTTTATCAGATATCTATCCTACTTAACTCGCTTAAGCACAATATCAGATGTAGCAACACTCCACATAGAGCTATCACGGAAGACTGATGGACGATACACGCCATAGCCGAACTCCTCGCAAGGCTCGCTCGCACCAATAACGAGGGTATCGCCACCATCCATAACTGTCACAGGGAACGATGCTGGAGCAGTAAACTGGTTATAATAGTCGCAACCAAAGAAGTAGAAAGTACCATCGGTTGACCAGTTATAGAAGTACTCACCACGCTCAGAAGGCACGCTTACAACATCACCAGCGCCAATCTCCAAGAAGATCTTTGGACCATAGTCACGGTATGCCAATGCTGGGTTATTCTTCCAATAGCTGCTCGCATCCATAAGATCTGCTGGCGAATAGTGAGGTATTGGCTCATAGATACCCTGTGCCGACACGCTAAATGGCCAGCCAACGATAACAAGACGGTTGTGGTCACGGTAGAGAGCATTAGTCTTAGCATCTACACCCTGTGCGATGGTTACCTTCTCGCCCTTAATCTCCACACTCTGCATATTATACTGAATGAGAGAGTATGATACCTCCCACTCGCCCAAAAGCGTTGTGAACAAGTCAGACTCAACACGTGTTGGAAGCGCCTTTGCAGATGTAGTCTTCACAGCAGCCACTACAGTCTCGGTACGCTCAGCATTAAGAACGCTCACGACAGCCTCATACTCAACCTCAGGGAAGAGATCCTCCATCTTAAGAGATAAGCCTGTAGTACGCACGGCCTCAACCTGCTCAGCTGAAAGATTCATACCATACGACTCAACGATAGCCGAATCTGAGAGACCATTGGCACGCTGCTCGTCAATATCGGCTTTAGCATTAAATGCCACACGCACACTCGCAGCATTCTCCGAAAAGATATTAATATTTAGCTTATTGTGAGGTGCATCAGCATCTGTTGTAAGCGACGCCTCAACAACAGGTGCAGCGGCTGTAGCCTCAAGTGTTTCGAAATTCACAAGCGAGAGCGACTGAGCACCGAGATTATCCTTAACTACAATATGACATACGTACTCCGTCTTTGGAGATAGACCCGACCACACAGCCTCATTTGCAGCTGTGAGGTGCCAAGAACCAGCGCTTGGGCTCATAACAAGTGTCGCAAGCATAGACTCGCCATAACCCGAAATAATGCTATCAGACCACGCCTTATCACGAACAAGAACGTAGTACTCAACAACGCTACTATCAGGCGTAGTCTTGATGTTAACCGACGTAGAGGTAACATCAAGAAGCTCGGTAGTCAAGCCCGCAGTCGATGTAGGACGCTTAGGGGTGCGAGTCTCAACAACGTAGATGTCACCGACAACGGTCTGACCATTAGCAATTGCCGCAACAACATAGTAGTCACTATCCTCACGCACTCGCATCTCGTAGCTACCATAGGCACCGCCATCATACCAATTGACAGTCTGTGGACCACTTGATGGAATACCAATACCTGGCATAGTGATATACTCATCGATAGAAATGTTA
>JAFNUH010000228.1 GCA_017384185.1 Alistipes sp. | reverse complement strand
ATTCTTAGGCAACGTGGAGAGCAACGTAGAGGGTATCTTCTACGCAGGAGCCGTGACAGCTCCCAAGAACGTATGCGAGTCACTAAACGACGGAACGTCGGCAGCTATGGCTGTCAAGGAGTGGCTCTCGAAGAGATAAATAAGGATAAAACCCGACTTTGAGTAATGATAAATTTCGGATTTTCAATCAGCAAGCCCCGCACCATCGACATCGACCGCAACAACCTGCGTAAGAGTAACGAGATTATGCACGAGATGCCCGAATTGCAGACCTGCATCGGATGCGGAACCTGCACGGCAACCTGCACGGCGGGCAATCTTACGGAGTTTAACTTCCGCAAGGTACACACACTCGTGCGCCGTGGCGAATATCAGGGAGCATACGAGGAGATGAATAAATGTATGCTCTGCGGCAAGTGCCGCCTGTTGTGCCCACGTGGCATAAACACCCGTGGCGTGGTGATGCTGATTAAACGTAAACTTGGAGACTTCTAATATGACCTTTTTCGCCAATTTCTGTATTCCGTTTATCATAGGTGAGGTGGTCTTGTTCGCCGCCGTGCTGATAAAATATTTCTCGTGGTTGCGCAACCTGCCAAAGAGCGATTTGAAGCTAATTGCCAAGGGCATCTTCACCACTCGCTCAATTGCTGCCTTTTGGGAGGTAATATGCGAGTCGTTGTTGCATCGCCGTATATTCAAGGTAAATCCCCGATTGGGATATATGCATATGAGTCTCGCCTTCGGCTGGTTTTTGCTTATCGCCATAGGTTGGATTGAGACGGTCGCATATTTAGGGTTTAGATGGATACCCCTGCAGGGACACGTTTTCTTCAAATATTTCGTGCCGCTGAATGGTATCGAGGGGCATAAGCCGCTCTTCGATTTTGTGATGGACCTGCTGTTGCTCTTCGTCCTCTCGGGCGTAGCTCTTGCGTGGTTTAAGCGTCTGCGCTCACACGCCTTAGGTATGAAGCGCACCACAAAACACACCACATTCGACCGCATAGCTCTCTCGGCACTATGGTTTATATTCCCTCTGCGACTAATGGCAGAGAGCGTAACAACTGCTATCTATGGCGGTGGTAGCTTCCTTACGGGTGGCATCGGCACGCTGATGGCAAAAGTAATAAATACCGAGATTCTGGCATACGCCTACGAGCCTATGTGGTGGCTCTACTCGTTGGCACTGGGCACATTCTTCATTGCAATGCCCTTCTCTCGCTATATGCATATATTTACAGAGATTCCGCTCATCTTCCTGCGCCACTACCGCCTGAAGCCCGAGGTTAAGGAGAAGTCGTACGACAACTTCGAGGTGGAGGCCTGCTCACGTTGCGGAATATGTATCGACCCCTGCCAGCTACAACTGCAGCTCGGTATTAACGACGTGCAGTCGGTATATTTCCTGCGTGACCGTCGTTACAATATGCTCCAGCAGAAGATTGCCAACAACTGCCTTATGTGTGGTCGTTGCGAGCAGATATGTCCCGTAGGCATCAACCTCAATACGTTACGTCTGAACTCACGCACCTCGATGCGCAACATCCCCAACGAGGGTCGTTACAACTATCTGCGAGGCTTGGACCGCTCAGAGGGTGAGGGCAAAGTTGGTTATTTTGCAGGTTGTATGACACTGCTTACACCCAATACACTCACCTCGATGGAGAAAATATTCTCTGCCGCACGTGAGAAGGTGTGGTGGGCAGATAAGGAGGGTGGCGTATGTTGTGGTCGTCCGCTAAAACTCACGGGCGAGCCCGACTCGGCACAGAAGATGATAGATTTCAACAAGTCACTCTTTGCTAAGCACAACATCACCACGCTGGTTACATCGTGTCCCATCTGCCTTAGAGTATTTCGTGAGGAGTACGACCTCAAGGGCATTGAGGTGCTGCACCACTCGGAGTATATACTGCGCCTTATGCGTCAGGGTCGCCTGCGTGTGAGCTACTCTTCTGTTGAGAAGTACACCTACCACGACCCCTGCGAATTGGGACGAGGAAGTGGTATATACGACCAGCCACGTGCCGTTATTGAGGCTATAGGAGAGTTATTGGAACCCAAGCACAACCGCAAAAATGCACTCTGCTGCGGCTCATCTGTGGCAAATACCGCCATCTGCGATTCTCAACAGCTTACCATCGCCAAGGGTGTTGCCGAAGAGTTGGATGCTACGGGCGCCGACACTGTTGTCACAGCCTGCCCGCTCTGCAAAAAAGCTATTGTACGAGGCTCTACAAAACTGGTAGCCGACCTGTCGGAGATTGTGGCAAGGAATTTGAAGTAGAGCAAGTTACAGCACCGAGGAGGGGTTGCGGAGCAAATAGAATGAGAAAAAATACCGATTTTATTTGGTGCTAATAGTTTTTTTTCATATCTTTGCACCACTTAACCACGAAATGTAGGGTTCGCCCACATAAAGATACATCGCGGGGTAGAGCAGTTGGCAGCTCGTCGGGCTCATAACCCGGAGGTCGGAGGTTCGAGTCCTCCCCCCGCTACCATAGAGGACAAATCGAAAGGTTTGTCCTCTTTTTATTTAATATTTTAAATTCCCCGCCGTTTAATCAACAAAATATTTTGCATCTTCGACTTTATTTTGTACATTTGATAAAAATCTATCATATGGCAATTTTCAAAGTTGAAGGCGGAACACGCCTACACGGTAGCGTAACACCGCAAGGTGCAAAGAATGAGGCACTACAAATTCTCAGTGCCGTACTTCTCACTCCGGAACGTGTAGTGGTACACAACGTACCGCAGATTCTTGATATTATACAACTCATAGAACTTTTGGAGAAGATGGGTGTCGATGTGGAGCGCCTGAGCGAGGACTCATACGCCTTCCGTGCTGCAAACATCGACCTCGATTATATGCGTAGCGAGGATTATCACCGCCGCTGCCGCCGCCTGCGTGGCTCGGTAATGATGATTGGACCGTTGCTGGCTCGCTTCGGCGTGGGACACATCCCCAAGCCCGGAGGTGATAAGATTGGTCGTCGCCGTCTGGATACTCACTTCCTCGGCTTCCAAAAGCTGGGCGCAACATTTAACTTTGACCCCAACGAGGAGTTCTTCTCTGTTGAGTGTAAGCGCCTGAAGGGTTGTTATATGCTTTTGGACGAGGCATCGGTGACAGGTACTGCAAACATTATTATGGCAGCCGTCTTGGCGGAGGGTACAACTACGATTTACAACGCTGCCTGCGAGCCTTACCTGCAACAACTCTGCAAGATGCTTAACCGTATGGGAGCTAAGATTTCGGGCATCGCATCGAATCTGCTGACCATCGAGGGCGTACGTGAGTTGGGTGGTACGGAGCATACTATGTTGCCCGATATGATTGAGGTGGGTAGCTTTATCGGTATGGCAGCTATGACTCAGTCGGAGCTAACAATTAAGAATGTATCGTACGATAATCTCGGTATTATCCCTGCGCAGTTTGCACGCCTCGGTATTCAGTTTGAGCAGCGAGGTGATGATATCTATATCCCTCAGCAGGACCACTACTCTATCGAGAGCTTTATCGATGGTTCAATTATGACTATCGCCGATGCTCCGTGGCCAGGTCTTACGCCCGACCTGCTCTCGATATTCCTCGTCGTAGCTACCCAGGCAAAGGGTACGGTGCTCATCCACCAAAAGATGTTTGAGAGCCGCCTATTCTTTGTCGATAAGCTGATTGATATGGGCGCACAGGTTATCCTCTGCGACCCCCACCGTGCTACGGTCATCGGTCACGACCACCGCATACGTCTGCGTGCCGCAAAGATGACGTCGCCCGATATTCGTGCAGGCGTAGCACTTCTCATCGCCGCAATGAGCGCCGAGGGAACAAGCGTAATCCAGAATATCGAACAGATTGACCGAGGCTACAAAGACATCGACGGTCGCCTCAACGCCTTAGGCGCAAAAATCACACGCCTGGAAGAATAATATTTTCAATATAAAAAGGACAACAAAAAGTTGTCCTTTTCCTTTAAGCTAAAACGAGACTCGAGCCCACGCTTTGCGTGGACAAATTCTCGCAAATTATATTTACACCCCCGACCCCTGGAAGGGGAGAGTGGGGTCGCTACGTGCGAGTCATTTAGCACAAAACGAAAAAAGAGAGCCAAAAGCTCTCTTCTTCATTTTCAGAGCGGAAAACGAGACTCTGTCCATCTGCTCTCTACTCTGTATATCAAGCAATTGCCTTTGCCCAGTACTATACTCCCAATTCGAGGGACACTTGGGATGTTTCAAGGTGTCGTTTTCGAGTCCGACTTTTGCCATACAAACTTCAGAACTACAGTTGCTTACGACAAATTTACGAATAATTTTTGAATTGACAAAATCGAAGAGAGATGGCCTCTATTTGTAGCCACCTCTCTT
>JAFNUH010000227.1 GCA_017384185.1 Alistipes sp. | reverse complement strand
GGGTGATAGAGTCGAGGAAGATAACCACATCGTGACCGCACTCAACCATACGCTTCGCCTTCTCCAATACCATCTCGGCAACCTTCACGTGGCGTGATGCCTGCTCGTCGAAGGTCGAAGCAACAACCTCAGCCTTAACGTTGCGAGCCATCTCGGTAACCTCCTCGGGGCGCTCGTCAATGAGCAACACAATCATATATACCTCGGGGTGGTTGTCGGCAATAGCGTTGGCAATCGACTGCAACAACATAGTCTTACCAGTCTTGGGCTGTGCTACGATAAGACCACGCTGACCCTTACCGATAGGCGAGAACAAATCTACAACACGATTCGAGAGAGAGTTGTGCCCATTGCCCGTGAGGTTGAATTTCTCGCTGGGGAAGAGCGGTGTCATATACTCAAACTGCACTCGGTCACGGATATACTCGGGCTTCAAGCCGTTAATCTCGTTTACACGAATTAGGGGGAAGTACTTCTCGCCCTCCTTAGGGGGATGGATAACACCGCTGATTGTATCGCCTGGCTTCAAGCCGAAGAGCTTAATCTGCGAGGGAGATACATATATATCATCGGGTGAGTTCAGATAGTTGTAATCTGCCGAGCGCAGGAAGCCGTAGCCGTCGGGCATAACCTCCAAGACACCCTCGCCGATAACCTCACCAGAGAATTGCTCCTTAGCTGCCTCACGCTGAGCCTCCTGACGCTGACGTGCAGGCTCGGGTATGACGTTATCACGCTCCTCTGCCGTAGGCTCTTCTGTGGTCTGCTCTGCCTGCTGTGCTGCCAAGGCTGCCTCCTGCTCCTTGAGAGCCTTAGGCTTACGACCACGGCGCTTGGGTTGCTCAGTAACGGGCGCTGGCGCAGCCTCTTCGGGTGCGGGAGTTGTCTCTGCCTCGCTCTGCTCGGGCGTAGGCTCACCCTCGGCAGGTGCAGGCTTATTCTCCTCGACACGAGTAGAGCTCATACGGGGACGACGACCACGCTTGCGAGGTGACTCCTCCTCGGCGGGAGCCTCTGACGGTGCTTCGCCGTTAGCTACAGCTATGATGGCGTTAAGAAGCTCCTTCTTCTTGAGTGAGCTGTCTGTAATGCCCAAAACATTGCCAATCTCTCGCAATTCCGCTATGGTCTTGCCTTCGAGTGCACTTAAATCTTGCATATCTCTGTTGTGTTAGTTGCTAATTTTGATGATTGAAAATAACCGAACGATTATTTTTTTATGACACTGCAAAGATAATACAAATTTTTACGTCTGCAAATATCCAATTCCTCGGAACAAATAAAAAAGCCACCCTAAAAGGTGGCTTTTGTGGTCAATTATTTCATCTTCTTTGGCTTTGTTGTTAGTATCTCGATAAAGTAGTCGAGAATCTGCTGACGCTGTGCCTCGCTCGGAACGAGTATTTGGTAACGACCATTCGCATCGTCACGCCACTCGGTTACGCCCTTGCCGACAACCTTCACTTCGCCCTTGTTGCTCAGCGTAAATGCCTTGTGGTCGGGGTGGCAAGCGTAAAATGCCGAGATAACATCCCACGTGGGTCGGTCGTAAGTCATCTGCATATATGCCTTGTAGCCCTCCACCATAGGGTTGGCTGCTGCCCACTCAAAGTCGTTAGCGATGCTGCTACCCGGGTATTGAATCTGGTCACCCAAAGTCCAGGGGACAATTACCATCGGAATGGGCGACTTGTCGAAAAAGTATTTCGATGCCTCCAGGTCGTTCCATACATTATATTCACGGTAGTTCTTACGCACGAACTCGCCCGCCATAATTGAGAAGTACTTAACCTTCTTTGCAACCAGCTCCTCGCCCGTAAGGGGAGAGTATTTATCGGGCTGGCTCTGCAAGAGCTGAGCCATAGTGGTTGAGAATCCAACGGTGATGATTACCACCGATTTATCATCCTGCTTTGAGAGTATGCGGCGATACATCTCTACAGCCTCCTCGTATTTGGGATTCTTCGAGCGCTTGAAGAGTGGCTCACCCTCCTCGTTGGTCAGCTTGCACACCTTTGTGCAGTAGTCCACGCAATCCATATCCGTAACGCAAGCGGTATTCACACCGATGGGCATCTTCTTATAGCCGTACCAGTGGCGCATAATGTCGATATACTAGGCTGAGTAGGGGTTGTTCTTATGCACGCTAACGCCCAAGAGATTAATATTTCCCTGGTCCATATTTTTGAAGAGCAGGTCGAGCGCCATAGCATCGTCGATGTCGTTGCCCATATCCGTCTCAAAAATAACAGCTTGCGGCTTTGCGTTTTGAGCTGTGATAGTGCCGCACACACAACATAGAGCCAAAAGAAGGAGTAGTTTTTTCATAGTGTTTAGTTTTTGTTATGATTCCAAAGTTAGCAAAAATTATGGAATATAAATAAAAAAAAGTGGTCGACATTTATGCCGACCACTACATTATAATAATGTATAACGATTATTTCGCCTCAGCCTCCTTCTTCTCAGCTGCGTACAACTCGTTAATCTTAGCCAAAACAGCCTCGCTGATGTCCAAAGCGTCAACAGCATCAACCAATGCAGATGCGTTGAATACCATCTTGTACTTCTTGTCGGCGTTTACCTCCTTGATAGCACGCATAAGCAAGTCCTGTGTGCGGTTAGACAATACGAAGTTCTCCTCGTCGAGCTTCTGAGCCTCCTTCTGAGTGTTGTTCTGATAGTTTGCAACACGCTGCTCGATAGACTGTGACTGCTTCTGAGCATCGGCAGTAGTGATAAGACCCTTCTGATACTTCTCCTGCAACTGAGCAGCCTCGTTCTGGAGGTTCTTCTCCTTCTGTGCCCAAGAGTTCTGAGCCTTCTGTGTCTTCTCCTGAAGGGCTACACCCTCAGTCTTGTAAATCTCGCTCTCAGCCAAAACGTACTCAACACGTACGTATGCCAAGTCACCACCGTTGATAGCCTCTGTTGCTGTAGCCTCGCCCTCTGCTGCGGGGGTAGCTGTCTTATTCTCACAAGCTACGAAGCTCAATGCAGCTACGAGCAGTGTCAAAAAAACTTTTTTCATAATCTTTTATGCTTAACTTTTTTAGATTTTTTTACTATTAATTCAGCAATAATTGACAAAGGTAAAAAAAAATATTTATTTTTGTCCTATTAGCAATTAAAATTAATAATATGTACGAATATATTTCGGGTTTAGTGGCAGATTTGGCACCTACGTATGCCGTTATTGATGCTGGTGGTGTGGGTTATTATGTCAATATTTCGTTGCAGACATACTCGGCAATTGAGGGTGAGAAGTCGGCTCGCCTATATGTCCATTTTGTTGTGCGAGAGGATGCGCAGTTGCTCTATGGCTTCGCAACCAAGCTCGAACGAGAGTTGTTCCGCCATCTGATAAGCGTGTCGGGTGTAGGTGGCAATACGGCACGAATGATACTCTCGACCTACTCAACGGCTGAGTTACGCAACATCATTGCCACCGAGAATGCCGTGCTGCTGAAGAATGTTAAAGGTCTGGGACTCAAGACTGCACAGAAGATTATCGTGGAG
>JAFNUH010000226.1 GCA_017384185.1 Alistipes sp. | reverse complement strand
ACACCATAGTGGTTTACGGGCAGACCGGGCGAGCCTTGGTCCATACGGATAAAGGGTATGCCTGTTTCACGCTCAAGGTATTGAGCCACGAGTAACACCTCACCGATGGTTGCTCGCTTTAGGTCGGCAATCTTTAGTTCACTTACCGCTTTGGCAACCAGCTCCTCACTAAATATCTTCATACTTAAGAATCTCTATTTTACGGCATTCAATCCGAGGTCGAATGCCTGACAATTCATCTCCACAACCTTCTCGCCCTTCGATGCAAAGAGGCGTTTTACGCTCTCTCGCAACTGCTCAGGGGTGAGAATCTCGATATATTTTGCAGCCATACCCAGCAGAAAAACATTCGCACTCTTGGGCATACTATTCTCCTTCGCCAAATCCTCAATCGGCAGGATGGCTGTGTTGGGCAGAGCCTTTAGCTCCTCCATTATGGCTTGCTCATCGGGGTAGTTGGGGATATTCTTATATGGGTTAGATGATGTTACAACCCAACCCTGCTTATTCAAATATGGCAGGTAACGCAACGCCTCCATCGGCTCCATAGAGATAATAATGTCTGCCGCACCCTGACGAATCAAGTCGGAGTGGATAGGCTCGGTCGATAGGCGCAGATTTGACTGCACATCACCGCCTCGCTGGCTCATACCGTGTACCTCAGCCTGCTTGAGATTTACACCTGCTACGGCTGCGGCATCGCCTATGATGGTGGCAATGGTGAGGATTCCCTGTCCTCCTACACCTGCTAAAATAATATCTTTCTTCATTACTGCTGCGCTCTTTTTTGACGTAGTTTACGATTCAGTGTCTGGATGCACTCACGACGTGGAATGATTACCGAAACACCATTGTACTCTATCTCCTCACGGATGATTTGTGTAATCTCCTCCATATTCTTCGGCAGGGGTACAACCACACGAACGTGCTCGGGCTCAACGCCCAAACCTAAGCATATAGCCTCAAACTTATTTGTTCCAGCCGAGTCCTGACCTCCTGTCATAGCTGTTGTAAGGTTGTCGGAGATTACTACCGTGATGTTAGCCCCATCGTTTACGGCATCCAGCAGCCCTGTCATACCCGAGTGAGTGAACGTAGAGTCGCCAATCACGGCAATTGCGGGGTGTACACCGGCATCTGCCGCACCCTTAGCCATAGTTATCGAGGCACCCATATCTACGCACGAGTCAATAGCTCGGAACGGAGGCAATGCGCCCAACGTGTAGCAGCCAATATCACCAAAGATACGTGCATCGGCATACTCCTTGGCAACCTTGTTCAATGCATCATATACATCACGGTGACCACATCCCTGACATAATGCTGGCGGACGAGCCACAACGCTCTTAGCTGCAGGCAATCCCTCGTCTGTCACAACACCGAGAGCAGCACCTACGCAGTCGGGCGTAAGTTCTCCCATACGTGGCAGGTCACCCGTTAGACGACCCTTGATGGGGTAGTCGGCACCCACCATTGCCTTTATCTGCTCCTCGGCTATCGGCTGACCATCTTCGGCAATGAGCAATGTATCGCACTGCGCCGCAAGAGCCTTTATAGCCTGCTCGGGAAGAGGATATTGCGAAACCTTCAAAACTGGAATACCTCGCTTCTCAGGCTCATTCTCCATTACATAATTATACGCTATGCCACACGCCACAACACCGAGTGTAGCCTTCTGCTCTCCACACACTTTATTATACGGCGAGGTCTCTGCCGATGCCATCAGCTGCGGCTGCTTCTCTACAAGCGAGGCATACTGTCGGCGAGCATTGCCTGGTAGCAACACCCAATGTGTACGCTCGTTGTCGGGGTTGAGTGCATTTTGCGGTATGGGCGTTACGCTCTGCACGCCTGCACGTGAGTGTGCAAGGCGGGTTACAACACGCATCAAGACGGGCAATCGCATCTGCTCCGAGAGAGCAAAGGCGTAGGGCATCATATCGTATGCCTCCTGCTGAGTCGAGGGCTCAAGGATGGGAATCATCGCAAACTTGCCGTAGAAACGAGAGTCCTGCTCGTTCTGTGATGAGTGCATCGAGGGGTCATCAGCTGCCAAAACCACAACGCCACCGTTCACACCCGTAATAGCCGAGTTGACGAAGGCATCAGCCGCCACATTCATACCCACGTGTTTCATACATACCAATGCACGCTTGCCCGCATACGACATTCCGAGTGCCGCCTCCATAGCCGTCTTTTCGTTGGTGCACCAACGGCTACGTACCTCGGGGGCATTATTTTGTATAAACTCTGTTATCTCAGTCGAGGGCGTACCCGGGTAGGCATACACTCCGCTTATACCAGCGTGTATAGCTCCCAAGGCGATGGCCTCATCGCCCAAAAGTAATCTCTTTGAAATCATATCTTAACCTAACTAAATATCTGCATCACGTAGCACGGGGAACTTCTCACGAAACGCCTCCAATGCCGCCATATCAACCTCGGCAGTAGCCTCACACTCCACGCCATCGGCGCAGGTTGCTATATGCTTGCCGTAGGGGTCAATCACCACGCTACCACCGCAATAGTCGCACGCAGGGTCTGTGCCAACACGATTTACGCCCGCCACGTAGCACTGATTCTCAATAGCTCGTGCCACAAGCAGAGCGCTCCACGCCGCCACACGGGGCGTTGGCCAGCTCGCAACGTAAAGAATCATATCGTAGTCGCCACGGTTGCGTGCCCAAATTGGGAAACGTAGGTCGTAGCACACTTCCAATAGTATTCTCACGCCTCGCCACTCCACAACGACACGCTCCTCGCCCGCAGTGAAGCGCAAATGCTCACCGCCGTATGTGAAGAGGTGCTTCTTGTCATAGTGCGCCACGCTACCGTCGGGCTTAACAAAGTAGAAGCGGTTGTAGTAACGACCCTCCTGCTCGATGGCTACGCTACCTGCAATTGCCGCATCCATCTCGGCTGCCTTGCGTTGCATCCAGCGCAGGGTATCGCTCTCGCTACTCTCGGCTATACCCTCGGGCTGAGTGCAGAATCCCGTCGAGAACATCTCGGGTAGAACGTACAAATCGGCTCCCGCATTGCGGCTGATAGCCTCGTCGGCACGTTGGATGTTGAGCACAGGATTTGCCCACTCGATATTGCGTTGTAGGATGGTAACTCTCATTTTTATACCTTTATATTATGCAAATATAATAATTATAGGGCGAAAATGTTCATCCCGACCGCATATTATGCCGTTGTATATGCAAAAATATGTAAATAAAATCTCTGTTTTTAGGAATATTTCGTATCTTTGTGTTAGGCTGTCGGATAGGCAGTCTTGTATTGGTGGCATTTAGGCTATTGTGTTCACAGTAAAACGACCAAAATTTAACGACGAACATACAATAGGCACATTAAATGCTCACGCCACTTGGCGTGGGTGTGCTTTGTTCGTATGGGTACTTGGTCGTCCCTTCTGTGAGTAAGCACTTACCCACGTTTCTTCTTTTTATAAGTTAAACGGTTGCCATCTGTTGGCTGAAATTTATTGTTTAACTTAAAACCTATAGTATTATGAAGAAATTGTTCGTTGGAATTGCGTCTTTGACGTTATTTTGTAGTTGTGCATCGCATTTTGCCATTATGTCAGGCGATGAGAATTTGCAAGCTTTGACAAAAGTTACTGATGGCGATCAACCTTGTATTACCCCATTTGGAGGAGACAATGGAGCTAACTTGTATTTTGCAGTTATGGAGAAGAATAAGTATTATAATATTTATAAGAAAGATAATCCATTTGCTTCGGCAATGATACAAAAGACAAGCGGTAAGAATTATAATTACTCTCCAGCTTATTGCGAGGCTATTGATAAAATTGTTTTCAGATGTCAAAATGAGGGTAATAATACATCAGATATATTTACTATGCCTAATAGTAAGGGTAAGACACTAACCAAGGTTACAGAGAGTAATAATGCATTTGAAAATAATCCTTGTTTCTCGAAAGATGGTAAGTATGTTGTCTATGATAAGCAGACATATAGAGCATTGACAAATGTGTCTGCATTGGGATATTTGTTGGGTTTGTCTGGTGTGACTTATACTATTTATGAAAATAGTGAGATTTGGATGAAGAATTTAGAGTCTGGTGAAACAGTATTGTTAGGTAATGGTTATCAACCAACATTTTCACCTGATGGTAAGACGATTGCATATGTAAAGTATGCCGGAGATACAAAGAGTTGTAATATTTGGACAATGTCAATTGATGGAGATAATCAAGTACAGATAACAGATGCGAAAAAGGGATTTGCATTTTATCCAAGATGGAGTCCTGATGGCAAAAAATTAGTTTTCCAAGCGACATCACAAGATAAGAAGGATGCAGACCTTTATATCGTAGGTATAGATGGTAATAATTTAACACAGTTAACTGTAAATAAATCTCACGATGGAACCCCATACTGGACTACTGATGGGTATTTATATTTCGTTTCAGATAGAGGTAATAAAAAAGGAAATTATCAAATATGGAGATTTAAGATGTAAACAATAAAAAAAACAAAAGGTGAATTTGAAAATAATTCACCGTTTGTTTTTTTATAAAATT
>JAFNUH010000225.1 GCA_017384185.1 Alistipes sp. | reverse complement strand
TGCGCTCACCACCCTCAACGTGACGGAATGTCGAACGGAAGATGTAGTAAATAGCAATTGAAGCGATAAGCGATGCGCAAGCCACTGCAAATGAGAAGTGGTAAGCATCGTTGCCAGAGAAACCGAGTGAAGTCTCAGCCCACTCCTTAATCTTTACGGCTGCAGTAGGTGCAAACAAAGCACCGATGTTGATAGCCATATAGAAGATTGAGAAACCAGAGTCACGCTTGTCAGCATACTTAGGATCGTCGTAGAGGTTACCAACCATAACCTGCAAGTTACCCTTGAACAAACCTGTACCCACAGAGATGAAGAGCAAGGCAGCCAACATAGCAATCATAGCCACGGTGTCGCCACCCAACGGGAATGAGAGCAAGAGATAACCGACAAACATAATGGTAATACCGATGGTTACCATCTTACCGAAACCAAACTTATCGGCTGCGATACCACCAAACAAGGGCATAAAATATACCAAGCCGAGGAAAGTTGAGTAGATTGCTCCAGCTACACCTGCATCCAAGCCGAAGTTGGCACGAAGGAAGAGGGCAAAAACCGCAAGCATTGTGTAGTAGCCGAAACGCTCACCAGTGTTGGCTAACGCAAGGGCGTACAAACCTTTGGGATGTCCTTTGAACATAAAAAAGTGTTTTAAGTTATTAATTGTTAAAAGTTATATGCGCAAAATCGCTTAATTTGGGCAAATATAAGGAAAATTTTCTTATATTTGTATAAGTATCTATCAAATTATTGCTATGGAGAACGTGAATAGACTTTTACCGATGGTCGAGCGTGACGAGTGGTTGCACCCCGTAGCCGAGCAGGTTGCCGACCGTCACAACCGTTATATGCGCCGTATGGAGGCTATCGAGCAGCAGTCGGGCTCGATTGTAGATTATGCCAATGGCTATCGATACTACGGCTGGCAGTGGGATGATTCGTTGGATGGATGGTGGTTCCGTGAGTGGCTGCCCGAGGCATACGACGTATTCATTTTTGGCGATTTCAACTCGTGGCAGCGTACTCAGCTACGCCTGCATAAGAGTTCGGATGGCGTATGGAGCATCTTCCTGCCGGCGGCAATGTACTCTCATCTACTCACACACGGCTCGTTATACAAACTCCATATCCACGGCAAGAATGGTTGGCACGATCGTATTCCCGCCTATGCAACACGTGTCGTACAGGATGAGGAGTCGAAGAACTATACAGCACAATTCTGGAATCCCGAGAAACCATACAAGTGGAAGCACACAAAGTTCAAGGGCGCTCCTGCAAAGGATTTGCTCATCTACGAGGCGCACATCGGTATGGCACAGGAGGAGGCTAAGGTTGGAACATACGAGGAGTTTACCGAGTTGATTCTACCTCGCATCAAGAAGGCAGGTTATAACGCCGTGCAGTTGATGGCTATTGCCGAGCACCCATATTACGGCTCGTTCGGCTATCACGTCTCTAACTTCTTTGCTCCATCATCACGTTTTGGCACGCCCGAGGAGCTTAAGCGATTGATTGACACGGCTCACGGTTTGGGCATAGCAGTTATTATGGACCTGGTACACGCCCACTACGTGAAGAATTGGAACGAGGGTTTGCGTGATTTGGACGGCTCCGACCATCACTACTCTAAACCGGGCAATGCTGGCTACCAGCAGTATTGGGATTCGATGATTTTCGATTATGGCAAGGGTGGCGTAGAGCATTTCCTCCTGTCAAACGTAAAATATTGGCTTGACGAATTCCACTTCGACGGCTACCGCTTCGATGGCGTAACGTCGATGTTGTACTACCATCGTGGATATATCGACTTCGACTCACGTGAAAAGTTCTTTGACGAGGGTGTTGACCTCGATGCTGTAACCTACCTCACGTTGGCAAACCGCCTTG
>JAFNUH010000224.1 GCA_017384185.1 Alistipes sp. | reverse complement strand
CCAACGCAACGGCTCTATTATGGTCGTCGAGATAGTATCGGCGGGCAGCAAAGTCGCAGTCGTACGACACAAGCGATGCACGTGGGTTTAGATATGGAGAACGGAGAGAGGCTATATCTGCCATAGTGTGAAACACGGAGTATGTCGTAGCCATAGCATTTTCGTTGTACACCGCCGCTGCCACCTTTTCGGGAAAGCATTTTTTATACGCTGATGAAAACCACGCCACAGATGCTACGTGTAGTTGATAATATGTCGTAGTGGGGGATGAGTGTAAAAATCGCTCCTGCCCATTATCGAACAAATCCTCGCCGTGGTCGGCACAATAAAACAGGGCAGAGCAGGCACTCTCCTGCTCAAGAAGAGAGATAATCTCGCTCAAAAGATAGTCTGTATATAAGATAGAGTTGTCGTAAGAGTTACGAATATATCCTGCATTAGCCATCGAAATAGCCCTATCATCGTCGGGCAGAAAACGTGCGAACTCACGAGGGTAGCGCTGATGATAGCTATAATGTGAGCCGTAGGTGTGAAGTACAAAAAGAATCTTCTGCGAAGAAGAGCCAGTCAGCCTCTGCCGTAGGTGATTTATCATCTCTGCATCATAACTCGGCGCTGGTAGGTAAGTTACGACGCTCGCCTCGCCAGCTAAATGGTCAATCATCGCACCTTGTGGTTGTTGGTTTGAGATAAAGTAGGTGGCAAATCCCGCTTCGTTAAATAGCGCCAAGAGCCCCTTGCGGCAGTATAGCTCATCGTGCTGCGAGGTATGTACAGACGAGAGCATCATCGGTACGCTCTTATGCGTGGTGTTACTCTGTGTTGTCACCTGACGAAATACCACTAAATCATCACGAGCAGATAGGCGTGGATTTGTCGGGCGATTATAACCATACAATTGCCAATTTGCGGCACGTGAAGCCTCGCCAATAACTAATACATAAATCTCTTTGCCGGCATATTCCGAGCTACGTTCTGCGTGATACAGAAAATCTTTTGAACTCTGCTTGTAGTGGTTAATCTTATAATTTTCAGACAGGGCGAAGTAGAGATTATAACATACATTTATTGGAAATACCTCGTCAAGCAATATCCTTTTTACATCTCCTCGACAACCCACCGCCATCACAACGCCTCCAATAAATAGGGTAGTGCAACCAACTGTCATCATTGTGCGGCGAGTAGCAGATTGCAGAACCACGCCATTTCTCAGATGGGTTGTTGCCACTTTAAGGATTGGGATATAAACTACGATTACAAAGATAATAGCAGGGTAGATGTTACTCAGCAGTTCGTGCGCCTCCGTGGGGTTTGTTGTACGAAGATTGAGAAACATATCAGCAGCCACAGCCGAGCCACCGAATAGATATGACAAAACCACTTGAAATGCGCTCAAAAATATAAACGGGAACCCGCACCACACCATACATCCCGAACGGCGGGACAAAGCAGCAAAAATAGAGTAGAAGCCAAGCGGCAGGAGTACAGAGACGAGAGCAACGAGTGGAGGATTCTTTTCCGTGTAGGTAAGGATTATTATCGGCAACATCAGCGACAGGATAAAACTCACGGCGAGTAGTGTTGCACTGAATAATCCTTTATTTACCATCAGAAAGCTTCGTTAACGTTAATTATTAAGCCGTGCGATTTCCGTCCGAAGCCATAGTCAACTCTTAGGGCAGTCCTATCGCCAGCAGCTATTCTTACGCCAAGACCTCCATTGGGGAGTATCTTTGACGCATCGAACTCTTTACACTTATCAAATATTGTTCCAGCGCCACCCCAGACGCATACGCCAAATGGTCCCCAAACTGCCTGACGCAGCTCCAACTGAGCTGTTATCATCTTGCGGTCGGTATATCGTCCCAAATAGTATCCTCGCATACGCTCGGAGCCTCCAATCGATGCCCAATATAGCCAAGGAGCGTCCGACGACCACAAATCGCCATAGGCATCAATAGCCATAACACATCCCTGCCACAAGGGAGTAAAATAGTCAATCTGTGCCGTAAAGTGATTAAGTGTCTTATGGTAATTGCCGAATGCTTTGGGGCGTAGTTCATAGGTCAGCGCAACGTACAGACCTCGTGTTGTTGTGTGGTCGTTATCTCGTGTATCATATACGCCACTTACAGAAATGCCGGTTGTGAAAACCGAGCGCACCATCTGCCCACCAAGCGAGAGGAAGCTCTCTCCGATGGAGTCGAATTTGTCACCTTTATCGTATCTGAGATTTAACCCTGCGCCAGCCCACAGACCTCCTACAAAGTGGTGCATATAACGAGCCGAGGTATTGAAGTCTCGACGAGTGTATTTAGTGCGAATGT
>JAFNUH010000223.1 GCA_017384185.1 Alistipes sp. | reverse complement strand
GTATGGGTAAGGACCACACTCTCTTCGCATTGGTTGACGGTACAGTTGAGTTCTGCAAGAAGTCTTCTGGCAAGTCATACGTAAGCGTAACTCCCCTTGCTGAGTAAGTTCGGAGTTGAGTATAACCGAAAAAATGGGCGAGGCTATCAATCGATAGTCTCGCTTTTTATTTGAAAATATGTTTTTTTTAAGTGTAATATTATAACAAATCAACAATCTTCTCCAGCCATTTTTGGTCGGTGGTGTCGAAGGTTGCCAGATGTTCACTGTCGATGTCGAGGACGGCAATGATTTTGCCCTCTTTCCATACGGGAACGACAATCTCGCTGCGGGATAGTGAGCTGCAGGCTATATGTCCGGGGAATTGCTCCACGTCAGGCACAACTTGTGTTCTCTGTTCCTTCCACGCTGTGCCACACACGCCACGTCCGTAGCCAATGCGACTACAAGCCAATGGTCCTTGGAATGGACCTAATACCAATTCGTCACCTGCAATACGATAGAATCCCGTCCACCAAAAGCCAAAAGTGTAGTGTATCATAGCCGCTACATTTGCCATATTGGCTATCGGGTCACTCTCTCCCTGAATGAGAGCCT
This sequence comes from Alistipes sp., assembly GCA_017384185.1. GTDB lineage: Bacteria > Bacteroidota > Bacteroidia > Bacteroidales > Rikenellaceae > Alistipes. The sequence continues at coordinate 3,676 of JAFNUH010000223.1, read as the reverse complement.
CTATCTGCTTATATAGTAGCTCGTATTTCTGCTCCTTGCCACCCTCGGCAATAATTAGATTCTCTGCCATACTACTCCTTTCTCCACATTTGGTCGCCAATATAGAAATATAGTGTGCCGTATGAGTACTTACCCGTCTGTGCTCCTCTATCAAATGTAATCCACAGATAACGCTCATAATTTCCGTATGGTATAGGCACTATTGTGGGCCATCCTCTGAAACCTCCGTTTGCATACTGCTGGCGGAAAGTGCCTTCGTAACGCAATGTTGGGTAGTCATATATATAGAATGTAGTCTGTGAGCCACCACTCAAGACGTAACGTCTGCCACCTACGGTTGTGATACGGATACCCGTATTGTTGTTCTGCTTAGACTCGGCAATTTGAGTGTAGGGACCATTCCAATTATCACTCTCGCAGAGATATGTAACGTAAGATTTATCCTTCAAAGCGCAGTATGCCAAGCGCCATTTGCCCGCCTCGCTATCGAAGAAGAAGTCAGGATCTTCGGTGTTGAAGCCGTGACCTCGGGTGTAGTTGTGGGGGAAATCCAACTCCTTGCACTCCAGGAAGTGCAGACCGTGTAAAAGGTTTGTCTTTGTCGAGCAATATGCCAAAGTATGGGTATCCTCATGCGTGGTTGTCATAACCATAAACTCCTCTGTTGATGGGTTATAGACCACCTTTGTGGCGTGAAAACCATACATCAGCCCATCCTCCTTGCCAAAGAACAACGCTCCCTCAAGGCGTAGCTCATACGACGCCAAGTCGAGAGAATAGAGACCCTGATATGAGTCAAAGATACGCTCAAAGCCACGAGTCGTAAAGCATAGATATAGTCTGCCATCACGAATTAAGGGCGTGCCATCTGTGTTTTGTATTATCTGCGGGTCAGCCTGACCTGTACCGCAGGTGAGAGCGCTCTCAGCCTTGTGCAGGGTTACGCTTGAGGCTGCTGGGAGATTGGTATAGATGCCGAATGAGTGGGTGATACAACTCTCTACCGAGCGCATATCATTCTCTACGCTGTACAGCAACTCCGCCTCGCCATTCTCGTGCAGATGAAATACGTGGAAGCGGACACCTGTATATTGTATGCGGAGTTTTAATGCCTGCTGTGTGCCTATTTGTTTGCTGGCAAGTTGCTCATCTTTGCCACCCTCGCTTGCCAGAGAGAGAATCTCGCCATTACGATATACTACTCTAACGCTACGCCCCTCGCCGCTATTGGGGTAGAATATTACTCCCGCTTCGGCGTTATTGCCAAGTGCCGAAAACTCCGCATCGTAGCAGAGGTAGGGGTGAAATGCACCTACACGAATTGTAGATGCCGTGCCCTGCTCGCTTGAAATTTCGAGTGTGCGCCCCTCCTGCTTTAGCGTGGGGGCTTCGCCTTTGCTCTCAATGACAAGGTTGGCGGAGTTGGGGAGCATAAGCTCCGTACCCTCCATATTTATTTGGCTTACGACTTTGCGCAGATTGTAGAAGTTTCGTACGAAAGATTGACGCACGAAGGTCATCTGACAAAGGTCAACCTCCGCCTGCGGGTGTTGCGCCGCAAGCGGAAGAGAACATATAAGCACAAGTAGGGTTAGAATAGTGCGTTTCATAACATTACATACTCTTAACAATCTCCTTAAGGTGACGCCAGAACTTATCTACCGTTGCAATCTCCAGACGCTCATCGGGCGAGTGTACACCACGCAACGTGGGTCCGAACGATACCATCTCAAGGTGGGGATACTTTTCGAGGAAGAGACCGCACTCCAAACCGGCGTGCACAGCCTTAACCTTCGGCTCAACACCAAACAGACGTTCGTAGCACTCTACCGATACCTTCAATAGCTTTGAGTCGGGGTTGGGCGCCCAGCCCGGATAGCCGTCCGAGTGAATGACATCGGCTCCAGCGAGTGCAAACACAGACTCCACGGCGTTCTTAGCGTAGTGCTTTGCGCTCTCCACAGATGAACGCTGCGAAGTTGTTACAACAACCTTTTTCTTATCAGTAAACTTAACTGATGCGAGATTTGTAGAGGTCTCAACCAATCCGGGTATTGCCGATGACATAGCCAAAACACCATTAGGCACACCAACCAATGCACCCAGAAGCTTACGCTGTGAGTCGAGGCTCAAAACCTCCTCTACGCCAGGCATAGGGCTAAGTGCAAGACGCATATCGGGCTCGGTGAAGTGGAACTCCTCACGAATCTCCTCATTAAATTGGGCAACACGAGCCTCGAACTTATCCTTTAACTTCGACGGAACACCAACAACGGCATATGCCTCACGGGGGATAGCGTTGCGCAGGTTACCACCATCGAAGTAGCTCATACGACCATCAAAAGCCTGCTGAGCCTCCAACAGAAGGCGTGCTGTAATCTTGTTAGAGTTGGCTCTGCCCTTGTTGATGTCGTCACCAGAGTGACCACCCACCAAATCAGAGACATCAAAACGGTAGAACTCATAATTCTTGGGTGCTGGCTCAAGCGAGATGGCGAACGTAGCCAAGGTGTCGATACCGCCAGCACAGCCGATAAAAATCTCACCCTCATCCTCTGAATCGAGGTTTAACAGATATTTACCTGTTAGCATACCCTCGCCGAGATTAAATGCGCCGGTGAGACCAGTCTCCTCGTCAACGGTAAAGAGAGCCTCGATGGGGGCGTGCTCAGCCTCCTGGTCAAGCAGTAGAGCCATAGCCGCCGCCATACCGATACCGCAGTCAGCACCGAGCGTTGTGCCCTCGGCACGTACCCACTCGCCATCCACCACGGCACGTATGGGCTCGTTGTCGAAGTCGAAATCCACATCCGAGTTCTTCTCGCACACCATATCCATATGCGATTGGAGGATGATTGTCTCACGCTCCTCGTAGCCAGCCGTTGCAGGCTTGCGGATAACGACATTGCCAATCTTGTCACGCTGATACTCTAAATTATGGCTCTTTGCAAAATCAATCAAAAACTCGATTATGCGCTCCTCCTTTTTTGAGGGGCGGGGTACTTTGGTGATAGCCTCAAACTGCTCCCACACCAAAGCGGGTTGTAAATCACGTATAAGCATAGCTGTATAATTTTCAAATTTTAGCAAATTTACAAAATATGAGCAGTTTTTCCAATAATAGCCAATCTTTTTCGTAAATTTGTGTTACGATGAAACGAGCATTATCCCTAATATGTGCCATACTCTTTATCCTGACCGCCTCGGCGCAGGATGTGGATGACTATCGCCTATATAAGATGGATGCCCAACAGCTATCGGTAGAGCCAATCGTAACCGATACACTTCTCTTTTACCGTGCGATGCATTCGCAACGTGACCTTTACGAGCAGGTTACTGCCTATCGCTTCTCCTTTGTTGAGTATGCTCGCCGAGGATTCTATTTTACTGAGCGTGTAGCGTCGTTGGATGGCGTGGATGTGCGTCGTCTGAATATCTCTATCCTCCGCCGATTATCTCTTAACGAAAGGGCATATGCAGGTGTGGCGCATAGTCGTAATAATATCTCTTCGATGGCGGGCGAGGATGAATTTTCGACGATGGATGGTGGGCCTATTAATGGTGTAAATGTTGGTATGTTCTTCTCTGGTCGAGGCTATCTTGGTGGAGTTAGAGCAACCATACACTCGCTTATGCACCGAAATTGGAGTCTCTCGATGCACCTTGCCGCTAAGGG
>JAFNUH010000222.1 GCA_017384185.1 Alistipes sp. | reverse complement strand
GGGTTCGAGCGTATTTGCTACGGCAGATGGCGTTGTAAAAGAGATTTCCGACAAAAACTCTACGCTTGGAAAAACTATCGTGATTGACCACGGTAATGGCTACCAAACATCTTATAGCCACCTACTTAGCGCATTTGTTCGTCGTGGACAAAAGGTGCAACGTGGCGATGTGATTGCTCTGACGGGTAACTCTGGTCTGTCGTTAGCTCCGCACCTGCATTATGAGGTGCGCTACAACGACCTGCGTGTTGACCCCATCCACTACTTCTTTATGGAACTCACGCCAGACGAGTATCAACGTATAATCCGTATCGCTCAGTCGGGAATGCAGTCGTTCGATTAGCAAAAAGTTATTAACAATCGCACGCAATAGGTTTTAAGTCCAATAATATTTTGCTAACTTCGTAGCAAAATAAATCCTATGCAACAGAGAACATTCCTCGAAGAGGTAGCCGAGAAGTTATACTCTCGCTACGGCAACGACATATCATCATTGACGTTGGTTTTCCCTTCGCTACGTGCCCGACTATTCTTCTCGGATGCGTTATCGCATATCGTAGATAGACCTATCTGGCAGCCGCACTATATTTCGATGGACGATATTATGCGTGAGGCATCATCGTTTGAGGCAGGCGACAAGATTCGTATCATCACCGAACTATATAAGATTTACGCCGAGTATCACCCCTCAGAGAGCTTCGACAAATTCTACTTCTGGGGTGAGATGTTGTTATCGGATTTCGACCTTATCGACAAGTATATGATTGATGCCGATATGCTCTTTCGCAACCTTTGCGACCTCAAGGAGCTGGAGGCTGACCTATCGTATCTAACGCCCGAGATGCGTCAAGTTATCAGTTCGTTTTGGAGTCACTTCAGGGAGCAGGAGTCGCTATCGGAGGAGAAACGAAAATTCCTTGCCATCTGGCTCTCACTTGCGCCCATCTATCACCGCCTCAGGGAGCGACTATGCGAGTTGAAGATTACATATTCGGGAATGATTTATCGCTCTGCAATCGAGAATATAGAGGCTGGAAACGGCTCACCTGACAACTCGAAACACTACGTCTTTATCGGCTTCAATGCCCTCTCGGCGTGCGAGCGACGTATGTTGAAATATATCTCTACAAATTGCAAGTGCGACTTCTTCTGGGACTACGACTCGTACTATACATCACAGACGGAACAGGAGGCAGGACGTTTCCTCAGAGAGAATATTTCCACGCATAAAGAGTCTGATTATATAACACACGATAACTTCCTGGAAATAAAGAAGAAGTTCAGCGCTATCTCTTGTGTTTCAAACGTAATGCAATGCAAGTATGTCAACACTCTTTTGCGAGAGATTTCGCCCGAACTAAGGTTCGACAAACAGACCGCAATCGTGCTCACCGACGAGTCATTGTTGATGCCTTTGCTACACTCTCTGCCCGCTGAGATTAGCAAAGATGTGAACGTCACGATGGGTTATCCGCTGCGACAAACTACGGCTTATTCGCTGGTAGAGAGACTCATAGAGCTACAAAAAAATGCTCGTAGCACCAACTTCTACCACGCCGATGTTGTTGGCGTTTTGTCGCATCCATATATTACCGAAGCCTTCGGAGATACTACATACGAGTTGCAAAATAAGATTATAGAGGGTCGCTATATACGAGTAGATAGAGAGTTCTTTGCAGAGCACAAAGAGCTACACGCAATATTCTCTACAACAAATAATTATAGCGAGTTATCTTCATATATAGTTAATGTATTAAACGCCCTTGCTCAACACTCAAGCAACGAGGAGGAAGATACGCTGAAACTATCCTATATTTCACTTATAACGGATAATATAATAAAGCTCGAAAACTGCTTAAAAGAGTGCGAAATAGACATTAGTATCTCAATATACACTTCACTGCTGCGTCGCCACCTTCTCAACGTCCGCATACCCTTTAGCGGTGAGCCGTTGCGAGGCTTGCAGATTATGGGTATCCTTGAGACCCGAAATGTCGATTTCCGCAACGTCATTATCCTCTCGATGAACGACGATAACTTCCCTGGCAATATCGCCTCGTCATCATCATTCATACCCTACAACCTCAGGGCAGCATACGGCATCCCAACGCCCGAACATCACGAAGGAGTATATGCCTACTACTTCTACCGACTTATACAACGTGCCGAGCGTGTGGATATGTTGTACTGCTCACACGCCGACGACAAGAGTACGGGCGAGCAGAGCCGCTACATATACCAACTTGACTACGAATCGCCATACCCTATCGAGCGCATAAACGTAGGAGTAGATGTTACTGTTGGTCAGATGCCCAACAACGAGATTGCAAAGAGTGGCGCAGTTGCCGAAACTCTTAAACGATTTATTCAAGACCATAACCGCATACGCCTCTCGCCAACTGCCTTTGCACGATATGTAGCTTGTCCGATGAAGTTCTACTTTGCATCTGTGGCACGCCTTAAGTGCACGGACGAGCTGACAGAGGAGGTAGATAGCCCCATGTTTGGAACTATTCTTCACGCCGCTATGC
>JAFNUH010000221.1 GCA_017384185.1 Alistipes sp. | reverse complement strand
GGCCAAGCAGGCTGACGGCTCGGTTGTAGTGAAGATGGGTGACACAATGTTGCTCGCAACCGTTGTAGCGGCAAAGGACGCAAAGGAAGGTACTGATTTTATGCCTCTTCAGGTGGAGTATAAGGAGAAGTTCGCATCGTGCGGACGCTTCCCCGGAGGCTTTATGAAACGTGAAGGCAAGGCAAGCGATGCTGAGGTTTTGGTAGCTCGACTCATCGACCGTGCCCTACGCCCATTGTTCCCCTCGGATTACCACGCCGATGTATTCGTTACCGTAAACCTTATCTCGGCGGACAAGGATATTCAGCCCGACGCTTTGGCAGGTTTGGCTGCATCAGCAGCTTTGGCAGTTTCTGACATCCCCTTCGGAGGTCCTATCTCTGAGGTGCGTGTAGCTCGCATCAACGGTGAGTATGTCATCAACCCCAACTTCTCACAGATGGCAGACGTAGACCTCGACATTATGGTTGGTGGTACTATCGACAACATCCTTATGGTTGAGGGTGAGATGAACGAGGTATCGGAGGATGTAATGCTCGGCGCCATCAAGTTCGCTCACGAGGAGATTAAGAAGCACTGCGCCGTTCAGATTGAGCTCTCTAAGGAGCTTGGCAAGGATGTTAAGCGCACATACTGCCACGAGAACAACGACGAGGAGTTGCGTCAGCAGATTATCACCGAGCTCTACGACAAGGCTTACGCTATCGCTACAAGCGGTACTGCAAAGCACGAGCGCTCGGAGGCTTTCGAGGCTTTGGAGGCTGAGTTCGCAGCACGCTTTACAGAGGAGGAGTTGGAGGAGAAGGCTCCCCTTATCCACAAATATTTCCACGACGATGTGCAGAAGAAGGCTATGCGTAATATGATCCTCGACGAGGGTAAGCGCTTGGATGGTCGTCGCACAGACGAGATTCGTCCCATCTGGTGTGAGGTAGGTTACCTGCCCGCAGCACACGGTTCTGCAATCTTTACTCGTGGTGAGACTCAGTCACTCACAACAGTTACATTGGGTACAAAGCTCGATGAGAAGATGATTGACGAGGTTTTGGTTCAGGGTACTGAGAAGTTCACCTTGCACTACAACTTCCCTCCTTTCTCAACAGGCGAGGCTCGTCCCGCACGTGGCGTAAGCCGTCGTGAGATTGGTCACGGTCACTTGGCTTGGCGTGCTTTGAAGCCTATGATTCCTTCAGGCGAGCAGATGCCCTACGCTTTGCGTGTTGTATCTGACATCTTGGAGTCTAACGGTTCTTCATCAATGGCAACAGTTTGTGCTGGTACATTGGCATTGATGGATGCTGGTGTTAAGATCAAGAAGCCCGTATCTGGTATCGCAATGGGTCTTATCTCTGACTCAGCAACTGGTCGCTGGGCTGTGTTGTCTGATATCTTGGGTGACGAGGATCACTTGGGTGATATGGACTTCAAGGTTACAGGTACTGCAGACGGTATCACCGCAACTCAGATGGATATCAAGGTTGACGGTTTGTCATACGAGGTTTTGGCAACAGCTTTGGAGCAGGCTCGTAAGGGTCGTATGCACATCTTGGGCAAGATTACCGAGACTATCGCTGAGCCCCGTGAGGATTACCGTCCCTTCGTACCCCGCATCGTACAGATTCAGATTCCTAAGGACTTCATCGGTGCTGTTATTGGTCCTGGTGGTAAGGTTATTCAGGAGATTCAGAAGACAACAGGTACTACTATCACTATCACCGAGAACGATGAGTGCGGCGTAGTTGATATCTTCGGCGTAGACAAGGAGGCTTTGGATGGTGCTTTGGCACGTATCAAGGGTATCGTAGCTGTTCCCGAGGTAGGTGAGGTTTACGACGGTACTATCAAGAGCATCGTAGCGTTCGGCGCCTTCGTTGAGATTCTTCCCGGCAAGGAGGCTCTGTTGCACATCTCTGAGATTGACTACAAGCGCTTCGAGACTATGGAGGAGACAGGTCTTAAGGAGGGTGATAAGATTGAGGTTAAGCTCATCGGTGTTGACCCCAAGACCAACAAGTACAAGCTCTCACACAAGGCAGTTATGCCTAAGCCTGAGGGTTGGGTAGAGCGTGAGCGCAAGCCCCGTCCCGAGGGTGCACGTCCCCGTCCTGAGCGTCGTGGCGGCGAGCAGCGTAATAATAAAAAATAATTAAGGTAAGATTCAAACCAAAAATATTGTTTAACTATTTTAATTCAAGCTTATGAAAAACTTTAAGTTATTTGTAACAGTAGCACTTGCAGCTTTGGTATTCACTGGCTGTAACTGCTTCAATCAGATGGCTAAGAACTCAGACGAGGTGACTATCACTTGCACACCTGAGGTTCTCGCTCTGAACAATGGCAAGGTAGAGGCTGACATCACAGTTACCTTCCCCCAGTACTACTTCAACAAGAAGGCAGTTATTAAGGTTACTCCCGTAGTTGTATTTGGTGGCGGTATGGTTGAGGGTGCTACTAAGTACTTCCAGGGTGATAAGGTAAAGGAGAACTACACTGTTGTATCTGCAACTGGTGGTCAGTTCACTCAGCACGTAGAGTTCCCCTACGAGGCTCGTATGGCTAACAGCGAGTTGCGTTTGCTCGTTGAGGTTAAGTGCCCGAAGGGTAAGTGCAAGGAGTTCACTTTGATCAACGCTAACACTGGCGCACTTCCTACAAAGAGCGAGGCTGCAACATTGGCAGCTGGTGGTAAGGATGCTGAGGCTATCAAGGCTGCTTTCGCATTGCCTATCGCTAAGGGTGTAAACACTCTCCAGAGCGATTTGGACTATGCATCAGTTATGGGCAACACAGCTAACAACTACAAGAACGTTACAACTGTTGTTACTAAGGCTGACATCCTCTACGCTATCAACTCTTCATACGTATCAAAGAAGGCTGGCAACACAGACGAGTTGAAGGCTTTCAAGGAGAACGCAGTAGCTCAGCAGTCTAACGACCGTGCAACTCAGAAGCTCTACGTTCACGGTTACGCTTCACCCGATGGTCCCGAGAACTTCAACGACAAGCTTTCAGGTGCACGTTCTAAGTCTGGTCACAAGGTTGCTGACAAGCTTATGAAGGACACAGGTATGGGCTTCGACGTAGCTTCTTACGGTGAGGACTGGGAAGGCTTCAAGGAGTTGGTTGCTGCTTCTAACATCGAGGATAAGGATATCATCCTCCAGGTATTGAGCCGCTATGACTCTTCTACACAGCGTGAGGCTGAGATTAAGAATATGTCTGCTGTATTCACTGCATTGAAGAAGGAGATTCTTCCTAAGCTTCGTCGTGCACAGTTGGTTAACAGCACTGACATCAAGGGTAAGACTAACGACGAGATGGCTGCTTTGATCAACGCAGGTCGCTTGGAGGAGCTCACAAACGAGGAGTTGCTCTATATGGCTGAGAGCGTAATCACTGATCCTAAGGTTCAGGCAACTGTTTTGGAGTATGCTGCTAAGAAGTTCAACGACGCTCGTGCTTACAACAACCTTGGTGTAGCTTACGCTAAGATGGGTGAGGTTAAGAAGGCATTGGCTAGCTTCGAGAAGGCTGCTCAGATGGGTCTTAACACTAACGAGGTTAACTGCAACTTGGCTCTTGCTAACTTGGCTGACGGTAACGTAGCTAAGGCTCAGCAGTATGCTGCTGCTGCAGACGCTAAGACTAAGGCTATGATGGCTGCTGCTCAGGGTAGCTACAGCGCTGCTGCTTCAACTGTTACAGGTTACAACGCTGCTATCGCTAACTTTATGAACAACGATTTGACTGCTGCTAAGAAGGCTATCACTTCTGACGCTTCAGCTAAGGCTGACTACTTGCGTGCAGTAATCGCTTCTAAGGAGGGTGACTTGGAGACTGCTAAGGCTCAGCTTAAGAGCGCAGTTGCTAAGGATGCTGCATTGGCTGCTAAGGCTGCTAATGATGTAAACCTCGCAAACTTGTTCGCAAGCGGTTTCAAGCTCTAATCTAATATAGATTTTTGCAATAGGAGGGTGCCCGATGGGTGCCCTCTTTTTTGTTGCTGGGTGCTGACATTATTCTGCGCTAAGAGGCTATTATTTTGTTATAGGAGGAGTATCTGGCATATTTTTGGAACTCTGATATACCTATATTAAATATATATTTGTATATTTGCGTAAATAAAAACTATCAACTATGGAGTACGCCAACCACCTAAACGAGTACGCCCCTGCCCCTACGGCGGAAGATGTTGCGGCAACAGTTGCGACATTGCGTCAAAGGGCAACAGCAAATCATAATGCCGAGGTGTATAAATTCTGCCTCTCGGCTATCGACCTCACCACACTATCGTGCTGCGACTCGCAGGAGTCGGTAGAGGCTATGGCACGTCGTGCTGCGCAGTTCGAGATGGACTTCCCTCACCTGCAAAACGTAGCTTCGATATGCGTATATCCTCCATTTGTTGAGACTGTGGGTTTGAATATCGACGGCACACCGCTCCGTATTACAAGCGTAGCGGGCGGGTTCCCATCGTCGCAAACATTCCTTGAGGTGAAGATGCTGGAGGTTGCGATGGCTATCGAGAATGGTGCTGATGAAGTAGATGTAGTCATCAATGTTGGCGAGATTCTGTCGGGTGCATACGACGAGGCGGCAAACGAGATAGAGGTATTACGTGGGGAGTCTGACGGCGCTACATTGAAGGTGATACTCGAAACGGGCGCATTGAAGAGCCCCGAACTGATATACAATGCATCACTTCTGGCTATGGCGGCTGGTGCCGACTTTATAAAGACATCTACGGGCAAGATTGATGTTTCGGCAACACCTGAGGCTGCCGTGGTGATGTGCAAAGCTATCAACGAGTACTACCAAAAGACAGGACGTAAGGTTGGTTTCAAGGCGGCAGGAGGTGTTCGCACCGCCGAGGATGCGGCACTCTACTACACCATCGTGAAGGAGATTTTAGGCGAGGAGTGGCTCACAACCGAGCTATTCCGCATAGGAGCTTCATCTGCAGCCAACAATATACTGTCGGCAATTGAGGGCAAAGATATTTGCTACTTCTAACATAAAAGAAACTGTCTAACAAGGCTCTTTTGGCATCTGGCTTGACCTCGAAATGCTCATTTACGCTCGGTAAACTGCGCTTTCTCGCTCTGCGACCAGCTTCAAAATAGCTCTTGTTATACAATTTCTCAGAATAAGAGGGTGCTAACTTTACTTGTTAGGCACCCTCCTTTTACTATAGTCGTTTGGTAAATCTTTTACTTCACCTTCACGGTATGCTTGTGCAACACCTTACCCGCAGCATCAACAACCTCCATATCAATCTGCGTCTTTGTGGCACGAACATTCACTTTGTCGTTATTTGAATTAACGAGAATGGGGAAGTTATTTCCGTAACTGCCTGCCTCACGGTAGCTGTAACGGTGGTTATGACCGCTAAGCATCAGGTTGATACCCGCCTCATTAAGTATAGGCATAACCAATCGCTTCAACTCATTAGGACCATACCAGCCAGCAGTATTCTCGAAGGGGATATGCAACAACGCAATCTTCACGGGCGCTGAGCGGAACTCCTCGCTGAGCAGAGTCTGCTTCAGCCACGCAGCCATCTTCTCACGATATGCGTCATAAGCTGCTGTGCCACCGTACTCAATATCGCTATCGGGCTTATCCTCGCCGCTATCAATCACAACAAAGGCTACGGGACCCTGACGGAACGTAAAGTAGGGAGTATTTGTCGGCGTGGGGAAGAGGTTGAGATACTCGCTGAAGCCAGGACCACGTGTCTCGTGATTACCACGCACATAGACCAAAGGAATATCGGTAGCGAAGGTTTCTGTTGCACGTGTCATAAAGCCCTTCTCGATATCCTCTGTTGAGCCCATAAAGCTAACCATATCGCCATTGAAGACCATAAAATCTGGATTCTGCGACTTCACATCCTTTGTGAGAGCCAACATCATAGAGTCACGACCGTGAATATCGTTAATCATTGTAAAGGTACAATCCTCCTTGCTGCTATTCATCGTGCGGATAGCATACGGCTCACGCTTATAGACACCACTTGCGCTGATATATCCGCTGGGCACGGGGTTGTGACCGCTATCATCTACGCCCTGCTGGTAGATACGATAACGATATTTTGTGCCGGGCTTAAGACCCGTAATACGCACGTGGTGAACGGTTGACACAACGTGACGACCCATAAAATCCTCATCGTAGCGAGGACGCTGCACGGCATAGAAGTGGCTACCATCATCGGGAGCAACCTCCACCCAACCCATAGAACGCTCCGTAGAGGTCCAGACAACGGTCATCTCGGTCTCTGTCACACCCACAACCCACGGTCCGCACTTGGTCGTAGCACGTGGAGGGTCGGCGGCAAATGCCACGGCAGCAGCCACGGCAAGCACAATAGTTAGGAATAATCTTCTCATAGTTAGTAGTTTTTGGTTTCTCTTACTCAGTAATCTCCTC
>JAFNUH010000220.1 GCA_017384185.1 Alistipes sp. | reverse complement strand
AGATTGGAGTGGTAAGGCGTGGTGTCGAGCAGGTGCTGCCATTTACTATTGAGCGAGATGATATACCTATCAACACCATTGATGCCGCTTATGTTGCAGCCGAGGGGGTTGGTTATGTTAAGGTTAATCGCTTTGGTAAGACCACAATGCGTGAGTTTCGTCAGGCTATGGATAGCTTATCGGGAGTGGATGCCCTAATTCTCGATTTAAGTGGAAATGGTGGCGGATTACTCAATCAAGCCGTAGATTTGGCTGGTTATTTTCTGCAACAAGATAGCCCGGTGGTCTCTGTCGAGGGTCGTGCTATGAGTACTGAGATTCTGCGCTCGGCTAAGGGTGGAGAGTTTGATGGCTCTATGGTTGTGATTATTGACGAGAACTCGGCGTCAGGTAGCGAGCTTGTGGCGGGAGCATTGCAGGATTGGGACCGTGCTGTGATTGTCGGACGTGATAGCTATGGTAAGGGCTTGGTGCAGCGTCAGATACCTATGGGTGATGGCTCGGCAATACGCCTGACGGTAGCACGTTATCACACTCCGTCGGGACGTGTAATTCAGCGACCTTATGAAAAGGGGCATAAAGAGGATTATTATAAGGCTCACACTGCCCGTTTGCAAGGTGCGAAGAGTGACTCTGTGAAGCAGAGTAAGATTTATAATACACTGCGTTCACGCCGAGAGGTGTATGGCGGTGGCGGTATCCGCCCTGATGTCTATGTCAAGAGCGATACCACGCAGGTGAGCAGCTATATGGTCAAACTTGTAGCTCAAGGGGTGTATAACGAGTTTATGACGGATTATATGGACAATAATCGTCAGCAACTTGAACGCAAATACCCCACTTACGAAGAGTTTGAACAGAATTTTGAATTATCGGATGATGATATGAGGCGCTTGGTTGATTTGGCGACGCAAAAGGGTGTAGAGTACGATGCCGAAGGCTTTGAGTGCTCGAAGTCTCTTATGCGAAATCAGCTGACAGCAATGGTGGCGCAACGCCTATTCGGGGATAATGAGTTTTATAAGTGGATTAATCCCCGTGTGAACGACTCCTATAATAAGGCGATGGAGATTATTACAAATTGGGACGAGAAGGGTGCGCCGCTGCTTAACCCATAGCGCTTGGCGTTTGGGGATGATACCCTGGTGTTAGCGTTTTTTGATTGGACGAAATATTGCAAGAGGATATGGACTACCCGCTTGCTTGGATGAAAAATAACCCGAAACAACCTAACTATTATGACATTTTACCCTGAGAGTGAGAGCAAAGCTGTCAACAATGAGAGCTTTGGTGATTCGGTATTTACTAAGCTTATTAAAGCTGGACACCGTACCTATTTTATTGATGTTAAGACTACACGTTCTAAGGACTATTTCTTGGCGGTGACGGAAGTACGCAAGAAGATTACCCCAAATGGTACTGTAAATGAACGTAATAAAGTTTTTGTATATCAGGAGGATATGGAAAAATTTACCGAAGGCTTGGCCGAAGCCGTAGAGTATCTGCGTTCGGTTGCTCCTCCTGTTGTAGAGAAGTAGAAAATGAAGCGCCGAGGTGTTGTATTAGGATTTAGCGGTGGTATAGATAGTGCTACGGCGGTGGGCTTGCTCTGCGCCGAGGGCTATGAGGTCACTGCCCTAACGCTTGACACCGTAGGAGATGATAAGATGTTGCAGCACGCCCGCTCCCGAGCCGAGGAGCTGGGCGTGTCGCATATTATAAAGGATGTGCAACGGGAGTTTCGCACATCTGTGGTGGATTATTTTGCAGAGAGTTATCTTGCGGGACGGACTCCTGCCCCTTGCACTATTTGTAACTCCGCTATAAAGTGGCGATTTTTGCTCTCCGAAGCGAATCGTCTTGGTGTAGAGGCGATAGCCACGGGACACTATTTTAATATCGAGCGGCATAATGGTCTTTACTATGTTGCACGTGCCGTTGATTCTCGAAAAGACCAGTCGTATTACCTTTGGGGGTTATCTCAAGATGTTCTCTCTCGTGCTGTTACGCCTATGGGTGGTGTGATTAAGGAGGAGGTTAAGCGAGCCTTTGCTGATAAGCGTGAGAGTATGGGTTTGTGTTTTCTTGGCGGTGTGACATATCGTGAATTTATGGAGCAGAACTACCCTGCTTCGATGCGCCGAGGAGATATTGTCGATATGGACGGTCGCAAGGTTGGTGAGCACGACGGTGTGGCATTCTATACCATTGGTCAGAAGCGTGGTTTGGATGTTGAGATGGCGGGTGCTTGCATCGTAAAAATTGATGCGGCGGAGAATAGGTTGATTGTTGGTAGCAACTCTCAGCTATATTATAATATACTTGAGATAACAGATTGTAACATCGTTGACAAAGAGGAGTTTATGACTTCTGACGATGTTAAGGTTGTTATTCGAGGAATTGGACGTAACCCCGAAGGTTTTATGCGCCGAGCTGAGGTTACGGACGATGGTTTTTGCATATATCTCGATGACCCTGCGTGGGCTCCTGCTGTTGGTCAGCCGGTAGTGTTTTATCGTCAAAATCGAGTGATTGGTGGTGGAATTTTATCGCAATATCGATAAGATGATTAAAAAATGGGTATCTTTGCAACATAAATCTTAATTATAGTTTCGATATGAATATTGTAAAACGATTATACGATTGGGTGCTCTCTTGGGGCAATTCTCGCTGGGGAGGCTGGGCGCTCTTCTTCTTTGCATTGGCAGAATCAAGCTTTTTCCCTATTCCGCCTGATGTGTTGCTTATTGCACTCTGTTTGGGCGTTGTGGCTAAGTCGTTCCGTTATGCCTTTATCTGTTTGTCGGGCTCGATAATCGGAGCTATGATTGGCTATTCGATTGGATACTTCTTGTGGCAAAATGCTGCGGGTGAATACACTGCTCTGGCGCAATGGTTCTTTAATCACGTATTTACGGTGGAGAGTTTCCAGAATGTAGGTGCATTGTATGATAAATATAACTTCTGGATTGTATTTACGGCTGGCTTCACTCCGTTGCCCTATAAGATATTTACCATCACGGGCGGATTGTTCCATATTAACTTCGTGATGTTTATTATAGCATCTATTGTGTCACGTGGTCTGCGTTTCTTCTTGATTGCGGGATTGATATGGAAGTTTGGAGCGCCGATAAAGACATTTATTGATAAGTATTTCAACCTCTT
>JAFNUH010000219.1 GCA_017384185.1 Alistipes sp. | reverse complement strand
TTGAAGCGGCCCAGCACATAGAGGAAACCATCCTCGCCCATATATCCCATATCGCCCGTGTAGAGCCAGCCATCCTTCACGGTGTCGGCAGTAGCTGTGGGGTTCTTCCAGTAGCCTGCCATAACGTTCTCGCCCTTGATGACAATCTCACCCTTAACGCCTGTGGGCATCTCTCGACCCTCGTCATCCAAAATCTTCAACTCCAAAGGCTGGATAACCTTACCCGATGAACCGAAGCGGTGACGACCTGCGCCCAGCGAGTTAGCCGAGATGATGGGTGTAGCCTCCGAGAGACCGTAACCCTGCAACATAGGCATACCTACGGCGTAGAAGAAGCGCTGCAACTCCGAGTCGAGCAACGCACCACCACCCACAAAGAACTTGATATTGCCACCAAATCCCTGACGTACCTTCTCGAAGAGAATCTTATCGAACAGGGCAACCAGCGGCTTCAAGATAAAGCGCCAGCCCTTACCCTTGTTCAGACCATCCTGATTATACTCGTAGGCAACCTTCAACGCAAACTTAAACAACTTCTCAACCTTGGGACCCTGCTTCTTGATAGAGGTCTCGATAGACTTACGGAAATTCTTAGCCAAAGCAGGTACTGACAACAACACGTGGGGCTTAACCTCCTTGATATTGACGGGTACGTTCTTCAATGTCTCCATCGGCGTGCGACCCACCTGAGTAGTTGCTACCGAAGCACCACACGCCACCATAATATAGAAACCTGCAACGTGTGCAAAGCAGTGGTCAAGAGGCAGGATGATGAACATCGTATAATCCGAAGGGATTGAGATACGGGTCAATGCCTGCTCAACGTTTGCCGTATAGTTACGGTGTGTGAGGATTACGCCCTTGGGGTCGGCGGTAGTACCCGAAGTATAGGTGATTGTTGCATAGTCGTCGTTCTGCACAGCCTGACCTATCTTCAAGAACTCCTCCTTATTCTCTTTGAGATACTCTGCACCCTTAGCCATCAACTCCGAGAGGAACATTTCGCCCTCCTGCAACTCAGTCTCGCAGTCGAAGACGATAACGTGCTCGATAAGGGGCAACTGCTCACGAATCTTGCGGAACTTAGGCAGCTGGTTACGTGACACGAAGATAGCCACAACATCGGCGTGACGCAGACGGAACAACAAGTCGTTAGCCTCCTCCAGCTTGATAGAGAGGGGCACGCTGATAGTTCCTGCGTACAAGAGACCCAACTCCGAGAGAATCCAATTATTACATCCCTCGGCAAGGATTGAGACCGTCTGCTTAGGCTTCAAACCAAGCGAGGTCAAACCTGCACCAATCTGCAATGCCAGCTCCTTACACTCGGCATAGGTTGTAGGACGGAACTCGCCATCGTGTTTCTCCAATAAGAACGTGCGCTCACCAAACTTGGCAACCGACTGCTCAAAAAGGTCAATAATAGTTTTCTTCATATCTTTAAAGTTTTACGTTCTCTCTCTTTTTGATAATATGATCTTTGCTCTTTTATCTCTCATTAGTCCATCTTCAGCACAGCCAAGAATGCCGACTGAGGCACCTGCACCTGACCTACCTGACGCATACGCTTCTTACCTGCCTTCTGCTTCTCCAGAAGCTTACGCTTACGAGAGATATCACCTCCGTAACACTTAGCCGTAACATCCTTACGCACAGCCTTTACTGTCTCACGGGCGATAATCTTCGCTCCGATAGCCGCCTGGATAGCAATGTCGAACTGCTGGCGGGGGATAAGCTCCTTAAGTTTCTCGCACATCTTGCGTCCGAAGTCGTACGAGTGGTCAGCATAAATCAAAGACGACAGAGCATCCACAGGCTCGCCATTGAGCAAAATATCCAACTTAGCCAACTTCGAGGGCTTATAACCCGTACGGTGGTAGTCGAACGAAGCATAACCCTTAGAGATACTCTTCAGCTTATCGTAGAAGTCGAATACAATCTCCGAGAGAGGCATATCGAAATTCACCTCGACACGGTCGGTGGTGATAAAGTTCTGATTCTTCATCACACCACGCTTGTCGATACACAACTTGATGACAGCACCCAGGAAGTCAGCCTTGGTGATAATCTGTGCGTTGATATATGGCTCCTCGATAGATGAAATCTTCGTCACCTCAGGCAGACCCGATGGGTTGTGCACCTCCAGCACCTCGCCCGATGTGGTTGTGATGCGGTACGACACGTTAGGCACGGTAGTGATAACATCCATATCGAACTCTCGGTACAAACGCTCCTGAATAATCTCCATATGCAACAGACCGAGGAAACCGCATCGGAAACCAAAGCCCAACGCCAGTGATGACTCAGGCTCAAAGGTCAGCGAGGCATCGTTCAACTGCAACTTCTCCAACGAAGCACGCAGATCCTCATACTGGTCAGCCTCAACGGGATAGACACCCGCAAAGACCATCGGCTTCACATCCTCGAAACCTGCGATAGCATCGGTGCAGGGGTTTGTCATCGAAGTGATGGTATCGCCCACCTTTACATCCTTGGCATTCTTGATACCCGAGCAGATATATCCTACATCACCCGAGCGAATCTCATCACGGGGCTGCATCTTCAAACGCAAAACGCCCACCTCGTCGGCATCGTAGTCGTTGCCCGTATTGAAGAACTTAACGTGCTCGCCCTTGCGGATGGTGCCATTGAAGACACGGAAGTATGCGATAATACCACGGAAGGGGTTGAATACAGAGTCGAAAATCAACGCCTGCAAAGGTCCATCGTCATCGCCCTCGGGTGCGGGGATACGCTCAACGATAGCCTCCAGGACATCCTCCACGCCCTGACCTGTCTTACCCGATGCAAGCAAAATATCCTCATCCTTGCAGCCGATAAGGTCGATAATCTGGTCCTTCACCTCGTCAATCATTGCCGACTCGACGTCAATCTTATTTAACACGGGGATAATCTCAAGGTCGTTGCCGATGGCGAGGTAGAGGTTAGATATTGTCTGCGCCTGAATACCCTGCGTAGCATCCACCACAAGCAGAGCACCCTCGCACGAAGCGATGGCACGTGACACCTCATACGAGAAATCGACGTGTCCCGGGGTGTCGATAAGGTTTAGCACGTAGGTCTCGCCGTTGCGTGCCTTGTACTCCATCTGTATGGCGTGGCTCTTAATTGTGATGCCTTTCTCTCGCTCGAGGTCCATATCGTCCAGCACCTGCGACTGCATCTCACGCTGGTTGAGCGTGTTAGTCTTCTCCAACAAGCGGTCAGCCAAGGTTGATTTACCGTGGTCGATATGGGCTATAATACAAAAATTACGAATCTTCTTCATATATATATATACGTATATCCGTGCAAATATAAGCAATTCAATGTAGAATTCAAAATGCAAGACTCAAAATGGAGAAATTTTAGGTCAGTGTAATATGTGTTATAAGAATTATAAGCGATATATGAAATTGCCTATAATACACATATAACTATATTTTTGTATCTTTGCCACGTAAAAAACTCCGAAACGATGAATTCTATTACAAAATATGCACGCTTGGTGAAGTTCTCGCACACCATCTTTGCTATGCCATTCGCACTTATGTCGTTTGTCTATGCCGTAACCACGTCACACGAAAACCTCACGCAGAGCAACCCCTATTGGTGGGTAACGCTACTGGTGCAGGTCGTAATATGTATGGTCACTGCCCGCAACGTAGCTATGGGTTTCAACCGCTGGGCAGACCGTGATATTGACGCCCGCAACCCCCGCACCGCACAACGTGAGATTCCCGCAGGCGAGGTGTCGCCACGAGCGGCTATTTGGTTTGTGGTTGTGAACGCCCTGCTCTTCATACTGACGGCGGCAACGATAAACTCGCTCACGGCGTGGCTCTCGCCCGTAGCGTTGGCAGTAGTGATGTTTTACAGCTACTGCAAGCGCTTTACCTCGCTGGCACATATGGTGTTAGGTCTATCGCTCGGCATCGCCCCCGTAGGTGCTTATATAGCCGTAACGGGTGAGTTTGCCCTCGTGCCTTGCATCCTATCGTTGCTCGTTATTACGTGGTGTGGCAGTTTCGATATAATCTACGCCTTGCAAGATAAGGAGTTTGACCGTGCTAACGGCTTGCACTCCATACCTGCAAAGTTCTCGGTGCGCACATCGCTCTACATCAGCATCGCCCTGCACGTTGTGACTGTTGCCTGCCTTGCGTGGTTCGTGGCGTTGCTTCCGCAGAGTTGGTGGATTTGGGTCGGAGCGGCTATCTTTACCGCTATAATCATCGCCGAGCACATCATCGTAACCCCCACTCGCCAGCGCAATATTCCTATTGCTTTTGGTACGCTGAACGGTCTTGCGAGCCTGTCGCTTGCTGTATTTGTAATTATCGGACTACTAACAGCTTAGCATAGCATATGTGGCTTATTCTCGCATTTACATCGGCAGCACTTTTGGGTCTGTATGACGTAGCAAAAAAGCAAGCCGTAAAGGGCAACGCTGTGCCCACGGTGTTGCTTCTTAACACACTCTTCTCGTCACTACTATTCCTACCCGTAATCATATCGAGCGAGGGCAATTTGGGATGGTTTGACGGAACAATTTTCGACATTGAGCCGCAACCCTTACGTTCGCATCTGCTCATCATTCTGAAGTCTGCCATCGTACTCTCGTCGTGGATTTTCGGCTACTTCGGCATTAAGCACCTCCCGCTAACATTGGTGGGTCCTATCAACGCCACACGCCCCGTGCTGGTACTCGTCGGAGCTATGCTCATCTTTGGTGAGAGACTCAACACGCTGCAATGGATAGGTGTAATCCTCGCCCTGATGTCAATATTCCTGCTGAGCCGTTCAAGCAAGAAGGAGGGTATTGACTTCGCACACAATCGCTGGATATTGTGCGTTGCAGCAGCCGCTTTGCTGGGTGCCACAAGCGGACTCTACGACCGTTATATTATGCAGGAGCTGGAGCCTCTGTTTGTGCAGAGTTGGTATAACATCTACCAGCTTACGATGATGGCTATCGCCGTGACACTCATCTACTTGTTACAACACAACCGCACCCCGTTCCACTGGTCGTGGGCAATACCTCTTATCTCGTTGTTTCTCTCTGCTGCCGACTTGGCGTACTTCGTGGCGTTGTCGGATGGAGAGGCTATGATTTCGGTTGTATCGATGATTCGCCGAGGCTCTGTGGTGGTGTCGTTTGCCTGCGGAGCAATGCTCTTCAAGGAGAAAAACCTACGCTCGAAGGCTATCGACTTGGTCTTCATCCTTGCGGGAATGTTGTTTTTGTGGCTCGGTAGCCGATAATTAAGAATTAATTATTACCTTTGTGGGTTAGAAACGAAAATAACAAAAAAACATATACTATGGAAATCTCTTTTAATTGGCTTAAAAAGTATCTCAACACAGACCTTACGGCTGAGCAGGTGGCTACCATCCTTACAGACATCGGCCTTGAGGTTGAGGAGTTTCGCAAGATAGAGACTATTCGTGGCGGCTTGCAGGGCGTAGTCGTAGGTCACGTTGTAGAGTGCGAGGATCACCCCGACTCTGACCACCTGCACGTAACGAAGGTTGACGTTGGCACGGGCGAGAATCTCAATATCGTATGTGGCGCACCCAACTGCCGCAAGGGCTTGAAGGTGTTGTGCGCTACGGTAGGTTCTGTTCTCTACCCCAATGGTGGTGACGAGGAGTTCAAGATTAAGCGTAGCAAGATTCGTGGCGTGGAGTCGCTCGGTATGTTGTGCGCAGAGGATGAGCTCGGCATCGGCGCTTCGCACGATGGCATTATGGAGCTTCCCGAGGAGGCTGTTGTCGGCACACCGGCACGAGAGTACCTCAACATCAAGGATGACTACCTCATCGGCATTGGTCTTACTCCCAACCGTGTAGATGCAGCATCACACATCGGCGTAGCACGTGACTTGGCTGCCTACTTGCGCTCACAGGGTAAGGATGTAAAGGTTGAGCTCCCCTCGGTAGATGCTTTCGCCGTAGATAATCACGACCTGGAAATTGAGGTTGTAGTGGAGAACCACGACGCAGCACCCCGCTATGCAGGTGTTACCGTTACAGGCTGTCAGATTGCCCCCTCACCCGAGTGGATGCAGAATGAGTTGCGTGCTGCAGGTATCAATCCCAAAAACAATCTTGTAGATATCACAAACTACGTTCTCTTTGAGTTGGGTCAGCCCCTGCACGCTTTCGATGCAGACAAGATTGCTGGCGGCAAGGTCGTAGTGAAGAACTGCGCTGAGGGTACACCCTTCGTAACGTTGGATGGCGTTGAGCGCAAGCTCTCGGCAGAGGATTTGATGATTTGCGACGCCGAGAAGCCTATGTGCATCGGTGGCGTATTCGGTGGTCAGGAGTCTGGCGTTAGCGACTCTACGGTAAACGTATTCCTTGAGAGTGCATATTTCAACCCCGTATCAATCCGTCGCTCGGCTAAGCGTCACGGTCTTTCAACCGATGCATCGTTCCGTTTCGAGCGTGGTATCGACCCCAATATCCAGGTTTACGCCTTGAAGCGTGCCGCACTCTTGATGAAGGAGCTCGCTGGTGGTAAGATTTCAAGCGAGATTACAGACATCAACCCCACACCCGCCGAGGACTTCGTATTCGACCTCTCGTTGGAGCGTGTAAATACTCTTATCGGCAAGCAGATTCCCGAGCAGACCGTTCGCACTATCCTTGAGGCATTGGAGGTCAAGATTCTCAAGGAGGAGGGTTGCACACTCACCGTTGCCGTACCACCCTACCGTGTGGATGTACAGCGTGAGGCAGACCTCGTGGAGGATATCTTGCGTATCTATGGTTATAACAATGTGGAGATTCCGCAGGCAGTACACTCAACACTGTCGTATGCGCCACGTCCCGATAAGAATAAGCTCATCAACATCGCTGCTGACCACTTGGCAGCTACGGGCTACACGGAGATTATGTCTAACTCGCTCACAAAGGCGGCATACTACGAGGGTCTTTCGTCATACAAGGCTGAGAACTGCGTGAAGATTATGAACCCCTTGAGTGCTGACCTCAACGTTATGCGTCAGACATTGCTCTTCAACGCATTGGAGGCAGTAGAGTTGAATATCAACCACCGCAATGCCGACCTCAAGCTATTCGAGCTTGGTAACTGCTACTTCTTCCACCCCGAGGTTGAGGCTGGTGAAAATCCCTTGGCTCGTTACAGCGAGTCATACCGCATAGCCATCGCCGTTACAGGTCAGGATGCTACACCCTCGTGGAATGTAAAGGCAGCTAAGGCATCGTTCTATACACTGCGTGCGACAGTAGAGAAGTTGCTGCGTCGCTTCGGTATCTACATCTACACTCTGCGCTCAGAGTCATCACAGAGCGACCTCTACTCAGATGGTATCATCTATACCCAGGGTCCCAAGACCGTAGTTGAGATGGGTATCGTTGCGCCTGAGATTCTGCGCCGCTTC
>JAFNUH010000032.1 GCA_017384185.1 Alistipes sp. | reverse complement strand
CGTTTGTCGATGGGGTGCTCCAAATCGTAGCTCGGAGTTGTTGCGCCGAGTTCGATGTCGGCGATATACTCCTTCTCCTCGGCTTGCAACTCGTTTACCATCTTTGTTGCCTTGCCGATGCAGACGATAAGCACTCCGGTAGCCAGCGGGTCGAGTGTGCCGGCGTGACCAATCTTTATCTTCTTATAACCCAGGCGGTGTTGCAGGGCATACTTTATCTTGCGCACAACATCCGTCGAGGTCCACTCCAGAGGTTTATCTATTATGGCGATGTAGCCCTCCTTAAAATCTACACCTACCAAGGATTGGTTTTCTGTCATCTATTAAGAATAAGGGAATTACATAAAATTGCTTACGATTGCCACAACACCCGCCACGGCGCAATATACGGCAAACCAGATGAGCTTACCACGCTTAACGATGCCAATCATAAACTTACAAGCCAAGCAACCCACAACAAATGCCGAGATGAAGCCTGCTAGCATAGGCACTACGCCGATAGATGCGAAGACCACCTCGCCCTTGACGATATTCAAGAACATCTCGCCCAAGATGGGAGCCAGCACCATAAGGAATGAGAACTGCGCCATAACCTCCTTCTTGTTGCCGAGCAGAAGACCCGTAGCGATGGTCGTACCCGAGCGAGAGAGACCCGGCATAGCAGCCACTGCCTGCGAAAGACCGATGATGAAAGCATCACGATACGAAATCTCCTCCTTCTGGCGGGGACGAGCGTAGTATGCAAACGAGAGCAGCACAGCCGTGAAGAGCAACATACAGCCTACGATAGTGAGGATGTAGGGCGACTCCAACATAGCATTGAGGTAGTCCTTCAGTGCGAAGCCTACGATACCGATGGGAACCATCGAGAGGATGAGCTTCAGTACATAAGCCTGCTCGGCGTTAAAGTGGCGAGAGAAGATGCCCACAATGAGGCGCTTAACCTCCGACCAGAGGATAACGATTGTGCTGAGCACGGTTGCGGCGTGAAGCGTAACGTCGAATGCGAGGTTTTCCTCAATCTGCACACCCAGAAGCGCCTTTGCAATCTGGAGGTGACCACTGCTCGAAACGGGCAAAAACTCGGTCAAGCCCTGCACAGCGCCAAGAATGATAGATTCGATTACTGTCATTTATTCAAATTTTAATTCTTATTATTCCTGTGAAAATCTACACTCCGAAACTAAAACTTCTTTAGGAGTGCATAAACCTCGAACGCAAAGCCACCCACGATGAGGATGGGTGCCAACGTGATGCGTCGCCACGAGAACATATCGTAGTTAAAGACGTTGGGGTCGTCGCTACCGCCACCGGTCATCAATACCATACCGATAATGATAACCACAAAGCCTGCGATGAGCAGGATGTAATTCTTGATTGTGAGCGTCATCTGCTCGTCGTTCTTATCGGTTGCAGCGGCAAAGCGCTGACGAATCTGCTCAAAAATCTTTTTCATTAATATAGATATATCTTGTTAGACTTCATATTTACAAACTTATTGACGGCAAACGATGTGAACAGCAGCGAGATAGTAACTCCCACAACAATCATCGAGCCGACAACGATAGCCACCTTGGTAATCTCCGACGCAGCCATAATCTCGGGCAGAGCGCCACTCAAGCCGAACAACGCCGCACAAAACAGCACGCTCGCCGCAAGACCTGCCCACACGCCCTGCTTTGCAGCCGTAGCAAGGAACGGACGCATAATGTAACCCTTGGTAGCACCCACTAACTTGAGGGTATTTATAAGGTAACGGCGTGAGAAGATAGCAAGACGGATTGTAT
>JAFNUH010000218.1 GCA_017384185.1 Alistipes sp. | reverse complement strand
GCTCGCCGCTACTACTTCAATATTTGTGGTAAGTATGGCGCTCCCGTGCAGGCTCTGTTGAAGAAGCTCTCAACACTCGATGTGGAGTGCATCTGCCCTCTGCACGGTCCTATCTTAAAGGAGAATCTCGGCTATTATATAGGTCTTTACGACACGTGGAGCAAGTACGAGGTGGAGACTGAGGGTGTATTCATCGCCTATGCATCAATTCACGGCGGTACGGCTGCTGTGGCAAACGTTATGGCTGAGATTTTGCGTGAGAAGGGTGCTAAGAAGGTATCTGTTGCCGACCTTAGCCGTGACGATATGGCTGAGGCTATCGAGGATGCCTTCCGTATGGATAAGATGATTGTGGCGGCTGCATCGTACGACGGTGGAGTATTCCCCGTTATGCACGACTTCCTGCATCACTTGCAGATTAAGAACTACCAGAAGCGCCGTGTAGGTATCATCGAGAATGGCTCGTGGGCTCCCTGCGCAGGACGTGTAATGCGAGATATGTTGGCGCAGATGAAGGATGTGGATATTGCCGAGCCGATGGTGACAATCCTGTCACGTATGAAGCAGGGCGACCGTGTGGCACTTGAGGCATTGGCAGATGCGATGCTGAAATAGCGAGAGGTTAGGTTAAATAGGTGAGAGTGAATGACAAAAATTAAGGAGAATTGTGTACTAATTACAGGAGGAGCATCGGGTATTGGTCGTATTATGGGACGTATGTCACTCGAGAAGGGTGCTCGCCAGTTAGTTATATGGGATATTAATGAGCAGAACATAGCTTCGACCGTGGAGGAGTTTTCGAAGCTTGGTAATGTGAAGGGTTACCGTGTCGATGTCTCTAATGTTGAGGATGTAGTATCGACATATAAGCAGGTGTGCAGCGAGTGCGGTGCGGTAGATATTTTGATTAACTGTGCAGGTATTGTAACGGGAAATAAGACTTTCGAGCAGCAGAGCATTTCGGATATTGAGCGCACGATGAATATCAACGCTAAGGCTCCGATGGTTGTGGCTTTGCAGATGCTGGGCGATATGCTTGAGCGCAACCACGGTCACATATGTAATATTGCCTCGGCTGCGGGAATGATTTCAAATCCCAAGATGTCGGTATATGCTGCAAGTAAGTGGGCGGTCATTGGCTGGTCGGATTCGTTGCGTATTGAGTTGCATCAGCGTCGTAGCAAGGTGCGTGTAACCACCGTAGCGCCATACTATATAAATACGGGTATGTTTGATGGTGTGAAGTCGAGCTTCTTCCCCATCCTCGATGCAGAGAAGACCTCACGTAAGATTCTGCGTGCTATCGAGCGTAATACCGACTTTAGGGGTCTTCCGTGGAGTTATCACTTTTTCCGCCTGTGTCAGGGCTTGTTGCCTGTGTCGTGGTTCGATACCATTATTGGCGGCTGGCTGGGTATCTACTCTGCGCTGGATAATTTTAAGGGACGTAAATAGTCGATATGGAGTTTACATTCAACATCGTAATGCTACTCTTGGCGACGACTCTAATCCTGGTCTTGGATTTGGTCGTGGCTGGTGTCGCTGTAGCATTTGGTGCAACCTTCAAGAGTATATTTCTTAGAGGGTTGTGGTTGCTGCTTTTGCCGTGGGTGGCGTGGGTGTATGGTACGGTGGTTGAGCGTAACTGCTCACGTGTAAAGCGTGTAGAGATTAAGAGTCAGCACCTTCCGCAGAGCTTCGATGGCTACCGTTTGGTGCAAATCTCCGACCTGCATCTAAAATCGTTCGAGGGACGTGGCAGGGCATTGCAGAGAGTTGTCAATAAGATTAATGCTCTGGAGCCCGATGCAATTGTGCTGACGGGCGACCTTGTCTCGTATGGTCATTGGGAGCTTGATGGCTTGCAGGATATATTGGAGGCTTTGCAGGCAAAGGATGGCGTATATTCCGTCCTCGGCAACCACGATTATAGCGAGTATCACCGCTGGTCGTCACAGCAGGAGCGTGCTGCTGCGTTGGAGATGTTGAAGCGTCGCCAGCGAGATATGGGGTGGAATCTGCTTCTCAATGAGAATCGCAGTATCGTAAGGGGTGCGGAGCGAATATCTATCATTGGCGTGGAGAATATCTCTGGAGATAGACATTTCCGCACGTATGGCGACCTTACAAAGGCTATGGAGGGGGCTGATGGTGAGTATAAGATTCTGCTGAGCCACGACCCTACGCATTGGCGCAAGGGAGTTGTCGCTCAGAGCGATATTGATTTGATGCTGGCGGGGCATACGCACGCTATGCAGGTGATGTTCTTCGGGTGGTCACCCTCGTCGCTCATCTACGATGAGTGGGGCGGATTGTATAGTGAGGGAGAGCAGTACCTCTATGTCAATCGAGGTCTTGGTCAGACCGTCTTCAAGGCTCGCATCGGTGCCGTGCCTGAGATAACATTAATCGAGTTAAAGAGCAAAAAGTAATATTATGAAGATAGAAAATACCTCTACCGAGCGCATAGTAAATATCGTTGAGGCGCAACGAGAGTTCTTCCGTTCGGGGGCAACGCTCAAGCGTGATTTTCGCAAGAAGCAGCTAAAACGTCTGCTGGAGGCACTCGAGAAGTGGCGAAAACCTCTTTTGGAGGCGCTGTGGCAGGATTTGCATAAGTCGGAGCAGGAGGCTGTGCTCACCGAGCTGAGTATCGTTGAGGGTGAGATTCGCAACCATCTGCGCCACCTGAAGCGTTGGATGCGAGTGGAGCGTTGTGCTACGCCGCTTAAGATGATGCCCTCACGCTCACGTATCGTCAGCGAGCCGTTGGGTCGGTCGCTTATCATCTCGCCGTGGAATTATCCCGTGCAGCTGCTGCTTAATCCGCTGGTGGGAGCTATCTCGGCAGGCTGTACGGCAGTGTTGAAACCCTCGCCCTATGTGCCGAATGTCTCGCTTGCCATCGAGCGTATGATTGCAGAGACATTCGATGAGCAATATATAGCCGTTGTGCAGGGCAACCGTGATGTAAACACAGCTCTGCTTGAGCAGCGTTACGATATAATATTCTTTACGGGTAGCCCCTCGTTGGGTCGCACGGTTATGGCGGCTGCGGCGAAGAACCTCACGCCCGTGGTCTTGGAGCTTGGTGGTAAGAGCCCCTGCATCGTTGATAAGAGTGCCGACGTGAAGATTGCCGCACAGCGCATAGCGTGGGGTAAGACTCTCAATGCTGGTCAGACCTGCATTGCGCCCGATTATCTCTTGATTCACCACTCTAAGCAGGAGCAGTTTATCGATGAGTTTAAGCAGGCGGTGAAGCGCTTGCACGGCGATGATGTGCGCCAGAGCCCCCACTTCGTACGTATGGTAAATGAGCGAGCTTTCGACCGTGTTGCGGTATACCTTAACGATGGTCGTGTAGTGGCTGGTGGCACAACCGTTAAGGCTGAACGATATATCGAGCCTACACTCTTGGCAGATGTTCCGCCCACAGCGCCCGTTATGCAGGAGGAGATTTTTGGACCTATCCTGCCGATGATAACCTTCGATAAACGTAAGGAGGTTGAGCGCTTTATCGTCGAGCGAGAGAAGCCGCTGGCACTCTACTACTTCGGCAAGGAGGAGAAGGCGTGGAAGATGATTCGCCACACCTCGTCGGGCGGTGCCTGCATAAACGATACCATTATGCACATTGCAAACGAAAAATTACCCTTCGGTGGCGTAGGCAATTCGGGTATGGGGTCGTATCACGGACGTTTGAGCTTCGATGCCTTCTCGCATCGCCGTGCGGTGGTAATCACACCTACGTGGATTGATTTCCCATTCCGATATATGCCCTATAAGATGTGGGGTCTGGTCAAGAAATTATTGTAAATTATATGGAGGTTGCCTGAATGATTTAGGCAACCTCTTCTATTTCGGCTCGTTTATTGTTTTTTCGTAGCAAAAACGCTTGTTATGAAGAATAGATCTACTCTCTCACGAGCCATCGCCTACATAGGTCGGGTCATAAATAGTGCCGTCTCACGCATACACCCCTTCGTTTTGCTGGTGTCGTGTTTGGGAATTTGGTTGGGTTATATGACTGGTATGTATGTCACGGGGTCGTTTCACTCAGCCTCACGCTGGTTGGGAGCTATGCTCTCCTGCACATCGCTGATAACCGTCCTGCAAATGCCCAACTATCGGGCTTCAATCGCACCCAGCGTACTGCGCCTGCTGGGTACATTTTTAGGGGCATTGATAGCCTATGTATATCTAAGATTATTGCCCTTCTCGGTTGTGGGTATGTTGCTCTCGGTCTTTGTGCTGGAGGTGCTGTGTATGATTCTCAACATCTACAATAAGAGTCGCATTGCAACCATCACGCTTATAATGATTATGCTCGTCTCGCAGATGGAGCCCGAGAGTGACCCGCTGGTAAACTGCTTGCTCAGATTCTTCGAGTCGGCGGTGGGTGTTGGCGTTGGTCTGCTGCTACATCTCTCTATCGAGAAGTGGAATAACCTGCGTCAGCGTCTCTCG
>JAFNUH010000217.1 GCA_017384185.1 Alistipes sp. | reverse complement strand
TCGCCCGCAGGAGTCGGGTACACGCTCTGATTTGCGTTACTACAACATCGAGAATACGGCTGGCGCAGGTATCCGCATCATCTCGGATGTGGCATTCTCAGCTTCGGCTCTGCCCTATGCTCAGGAGGCTATGGATGTTACGGTAGGTCCCTTGCAGCGTCACTCAGGCGACCTGAAGGCTGACGACAAGACTTACCTCTGCTTCGACTTGGAGCAGATGGGTCTGGGCTGCATCAACTCGTGGGGCAGACTCCCGCTCGATGAGTATTTGGTTGAGTATAAGGACTATACGTTCAACTTCATCATCTCGCCCGTGCGATAGTCTGGCGTAGAATAGTATTTATGGAGGCTCGGCAATGTCCGGGCCTTTTTTGTTGTTACAAGCTGTTACAAGTTACAAGCAGTTACAAGCAGTTACAAGTAGTTACACCACTGTAACGCTGTAACTCTGTAACGCCTGTAACGGTGTAACTCTGTAACGCCTGTAACAGTGTAACAAGTGTAACAAATGTAACAAAACATACTCTCTGGCGTAGATAGGGGAGTAGGTATAATACCTATAACAAGTAGTATAGGTTATAAAAATTATAAGTGTTATAGGAATTATAGGAGTTATAAGTGTTATATATAATTTTTTTATACTACCTATAATACTTATAATACTTATAACACCTATACCACCTATACTACATACATTACTTACACTACCTATAACTCTTACTCTTGTCGGTTACGCCGTTACAGAGTTACAGAGTTACACCGTTACAGCGTTACAGGAGTTACAGAGTTACAGAGTTACAAGGGTGTAACTATCTGTAACTACCTGTAACTACTTGTAACGTAATTAATGTAGTATGATGGCGTTTGACTGTAGGATTGCCTTCGCCACCTGCGGTGTCGGGCAATGACGTGAGATGAAAAAGCAAAGATAAAAAATTATAATACCCATATCACTTATAATACTTATATCTAATACCTAAAATTATGAATTTTTGCGTATCTTTGCAGCCGTTAAAAAGATAAAGATTATGGCGTTAATTGACGAAATCACCAAGCGCAGAACATTTGCCGTTATTGCACACCCCGATGCGGGTAAGACAACCCTTACCGAGAAGTTGCTCCTCTTCGGAGGTGCTATCCACGTGGCTGGTGCCGTGAAGAGTAACAAAATCAAGAAGGGCGCAACCTCCGACTTTATGGAGATTGAGCGCCAGCGTGGTATCTCGGTGGCAACATCTGTTATGGGCTTCAACTACAAGGATGTGAAAATCAATATTCTCGACACCCCTGGTCACGAGGACTTTGCCGAGGATACCTACCGCACGCTCACTGCCGTAGATTCGGTAATCATCGTAATCGACGGTGCTAAAGGTGTTGAGGCACAGACACGTAAGTTGATGAACGTCTGCCGTATGCGCTCGACGCCCGTAATGGTCTTTATCAACAAGTTGGACCGCCCCTGCAAGGACCCATTCGATTTGCTGGACGAGGTGGAGCGTGAGTTGCAGATTCGTGTGCGCCCGCTGGCATTCCCCATCTCGAGTGGCGACACGTTCAAGGGTGTATATAACATCTACGAGAAGAATCTCTCGCTCTTTACCTCGGATGAGCGCCAGACAGCCGATGCCGAGACCGTAGATTTCAGCGACATCTCTAACCCCGAGTTGGACGACTATATCACACCTAAGTTCGCTACGCAGTTGCGTGACAATTTGGACTTGGTGGATGCCGTGTACGACGACTTCGACCGTGAGGCATACCTCGCAGGTAAGCTCGCCCCCGTATTCTTCGGTTCGGCAGTAAATAACTTCGGTGTGCGTGAGCTTCTGGAGTGCTTCATCCGCATCGCCCCCTCGCCCCGTCCCTCGACAACCGAGACACGTGCCGTGCAACCCGATGAGCAGAAGATGACAGGCTTTGTCTTTAAGATTCACGCCAATATGGACCCCAACCACCGTGACCGTATCGCCTTTATGAAGATATGTTCGGGTACGTTCGAGCGTAATAAGAACTACCTGCACGTGCGTAGTGGCAAGCAGTTGAAGTTCTCCTCTCCTACGGCGTTTATGGCTGAGAAGAAGTCAGTTATCGACTTCGCCTACCCGGGAGATATTGTGGGTCTTCACGATACGGGTACCTTCAAGATTGGCGATACCTTCACCGAGGGTGAGAAGCTCAAGTTTACGGGTATTCCCTCGTTCTCGCCTGAGTTGTTCCGCTACATCGAGAATGCCGACCCGATGAAGTTCAAGCAGTTGGCAAAGGGCGTTGACCAGCTGATGGATGAGGGTGTGGCGCAGTTGTTCACCTCGTCACTCAATGGTCGTAAGATTATCGGTACCGTGGGTCAGCTTCAGTTTGAAGTTATTCAGTATCGTCTCGAGCACGAGTATGGTGCCAAGTGCCGCTGGGAGCCTATCTCTATCCACAAGGCTTGTTGGATTGAGAGCGACAACGCCGAGCAGTTAGCCGACTTCAAGCGTCGCAAGCACTCAAATATGGCAGTCGATAAGCACGGTCGTGATGTCTTCCTCGCCGACACCAGCTACGCTTTGGCATTGGCACAGGAGAATTTTAAGGATATACGATTCTACTTTACCTCAGAGTTCTAAAATTCCTCTAACAAGGCTCTTTTGGCATCTGGCTCGACTTCGTGATGCTCACATACTTCAGGTATGCTCCGCTCCCTCAGTCTTCGACCAGCTTCAAAATAGCTCTTGTTATAGAAATTTTTGGGCGAGGTAGGGTAACAAGGCTCTTTTGGCATCTGCCTTGACTTTGGGATGCTCACATACTTCAGGTATGCTCCGCTCCCTCAGTCTTCGCAAGCCTAAAAATCCCTCTTGTTATAGAAATTTTTTGGGGGGATAACACTCGTATGAAAAGAATATGGCTCGAGTAAATCAAAATAGCGCTTACAAGGAGCGTAACCTGGAATTTTTGGAGGAGTACGCCTCACGCGATGGTGTGAAGGTGATGTTTAATGGTGTGATGTATCGTGAAATTACCAAAGGTAAGGGCGATAAGCCTACGCCAAAGGCAATGATTACGGTGCATTATACTGGAAAACTCATCAACGGCAAGGTGTTCGACTCCACACAGCAGGGTCACCCCGCTACATTTAAGTTAAACCAGCTTATCGATGGCTGGCGTACCGCTTTGCGTGAGATGCCCGTGGGGTCGCGTTGGGAGATTGTCATCCCCTTCAATCTTGGCTATGGCGCCAAGGGTGCGGGAGTGATAAAGCCTTTCTCGACGCTGATTTTCGATGTAAGGTTAATTTCGATTGGGTAGGCGATAACTACCGCCGAAGCCTATTTACAATGAGTTGGTTGATAGGATAAAAAGATTTTATTTTCAAAGGTATGCTCTGCTCCCTCGGCCTTCGTCCAGCTTCAACCGATGTTGCGGAGAGAGCGCAGAGAGTGCTTGGACTTTTTGCCGAGCTGCGAGGAGGAAAAGTATTCTTAAAATAGTTTTTGTTATACAATTTCCTAGATAACAAAAAAAGGTGCTAACCATTTTGGTTAACACCTTTCTTATTTTATCTAATATCCTTTCTTGGGTTTACCCACGGCATTTTCTCTTTTACAAATTGGAGAATTCGTACGGGGTAGTCGGTGCAGGCAACGTC
>JAFNUH010000216.1 GCA_017384185.1 Alistipes sp. | reverse complement strand
GAAGTACACCAAGTGCATCAAGATGGTGAAATCAGAGAAGACCGGTGCTTACATCTTCAAGACTCAGAACATTCTTGAGGAGGCTGACATCAAGGCTTACTTCGCTGAGAAATAATTTTTGCATTAAACCCAAAAGTTTAATACAAAAAAATGCGCATCCTTTTCGGGTGCGCATTTTTTGTGTGCCTATATCTGCCATCCTAATATATAATGTATAACCCTGCCCCACAATTTGGTATTATCCTCAAAAAATCATAACTTTGCGTGAAAATATGCTTGTGCGAACGTACGGGCGCAAAACCGAAGAAGATTATGGGATTTTTTGACCTTTTTAAGAAGAAAAAAGATACTGCAGCGCCCGCCGCAACACCCGAGCAGCAGGCAGCAGAGGCGCAGGAGGCTGCACGTGAGGAGCAGGCGAAGAAGGAGGAGCTTGCCGAGGGATTGGAGAAGACCAAGACGGGTTTCTTCTCGAAGTTGGCACGTGCCGTAGCGGGTCGCTCGACAGTCGATGCCGACGTGCTGGACGACCTGGAGGAGGTGCTCATCACCTCGGATGTGGGTGTGGAGACCACCGTGAAAATCATCAACCACATCGAGGAGCGCATCGCACGTGACAAATATATGAACACCTCGGAGCTGAACGCCATCCTGCGTGACGAGATTGCGCAGCTGATGGAGGAGTCGCACTCATCGCAGAAGGACTTCGGTCTGGAGGTGCAGGAGGGCACGCCATACGTTATGATGGTTGTGGGTGTGAATGGCGCCGGCAAGACAACGACTATCGGAAAGCTCGCCGCACAGCTCACAAAGGCTGGTCGCAAGGTATATATCGGTGCTGCCGACACATTCCGAGCAGCCGCTATCGACCAGTTGGCGGTTTGGGCTGAGCGTGCAGGGGCAACGATGATTCGTCAGGAGATGGGCTCAGACCCCGCATCGGTAGCATACGACACGCTGAAGTCGGCAGTGGCAAATGGTGCCGACGTGGTGTTGATTGACACTGCGGGCCGCCTGCACAATAAGATTGGTTTGATGAACGAGCTGACGAAGATTCGCAACGTGATGGCGAAGGTTATCCCCAACGCTCCGCACGAGGTGATGCTCGTCTTGGACGGCTCGACAGGACAGAATGCCTTTGAGCAGGCACGCCAATTTACGCAGGCTACGCAGGTTACATCGCTCACAATCACCAAGTTGGACGGCACGGCTAAGGGCGGCGTTGTGATTGGCATCAGCGACCAGTTCCATATCCCCGTACGTTATATCGGTATCGGCGAGGGCATCGACCAGCTCCGTATGTTCGACCGTCGCCAATTTGTTGACGCCCTTTTCGGGGAGCAGAAGTAGTAGAAGATAATATGAGTAGAAATATCATAGATGCAATCTGCACGATAGTTCGCACACCTGATTACACAATTAATACTCGTAATCAGGCGCATAATCGAGCAAATGCAATGGGAGAAGCTCTTGAAGAATATATAAAAGATGCTTTCTGCGATACTATAGGTGAGCAAAACCATCAAGTCCGCTTACAGAAAATAAGCCAAACTTTTTCATATACCGCAAACCAAAATAATCCCCCCGATGCGATGTTAAAGGGTGGTGATGCGATTGAAATCAAGAAGATTGAAAGTATGGTCGGAGATATTCCTCTAAATAGTAGTTATCCAAAGGCTAAGTTATTTTCCAATGATAATATGCTTAAAGAGGAGTGCAGGACTTGCGAAGATTGGAGTGAGAAAGATATGATATATGCCATAGGCGTAGTGGACAAACGTTCAAGAAGATTGCGTGCTCTATGCTTAGTATATGGTAGTGATTATTGCGCCAACAAAGATGTGTACGAACGCATCAAGAACATTATCAAAAACGGAGTAGAGGAGATTCCAGATGTAGAATTTGCCGAAACAAACGAATTAGGTCGAGTAAATCGTGTTGATCCATTAGGAATAACATATTTACGAGTTAGAGGTATGTGGCACATTGAACACCCCTTAAAAGTTTTTAAGCCATATTTTAGCGTAAGACCCGATGACCGTTTTTCATTAATGGCAATCATAAATAATGAGAAGTTTGAGGCATTAGGTAATGGTCATTTGCTATACGAACTTGCAGAGGAGGTAAATGGTGTTGAAATTACAAATATTGATATACCCAATCCTAACAACCCTGCACGATTAAAGTCTGCCAAACTAATAACATATCGCTACAATGAAACTCATTAGCCTATTTTGCGGTGCAGGAGGTTTGGATTTAGGTTTTCACAAAGCAGGATTTACGACTATTGCAGCCAACGAATACGATAAAAAAATAACACCTACCTACAAAGCAAACTTTCCTAACGTACAGCTTATAGAAGGAGATATTCGCAACGTTTTTTCTGCAGAATTCCCAGATGCGGATGGTATAATTGGCGGTCCACCTTGTCAATCGTGGAGTGAAGCTGGAGCATTGAAAGGAATCAAAGATCAGCGAGGTCAACTTTTCTATGAATACATTCGTGTACTTAGAGATAAACAACCGTTATTTTTCGTTGCAGAAAATGTATCTGGAATGATGGCGCAACGTCATTCAGAAGCAGTATCGCATTTTATAGAATTATTCCAACAAGCGGGATATAATCTATTTAGAAAGATGCTAAATGCCAATGATTACGGTGTTGCGGAAGACCGAGATAGAGTTTTTTTTGTTGGATTTCGTAAAGATCTTGGAATTACCAATTTCAATTATCCAAAACCTCTTGCTCAAAAGCCGACTCTCAAAGATTGTATATGGGACTTAAAAGATAATGCAATCGCTGCACGCCCTAAAAATAGGAGTAACGGAGATGAATGTAAGGTAGCTAATCACGAATACTTTATAGGAGATTTTTCTCCTATATTTATGTCTCGTAATCGTGTACGCACCTGGGATGAGCCTGCGTTTACGGTACAAGCCAGTGGAAGACAATGCCAATTGCACCCTCAAGCTCCTAAAATGGAGAAAATCGGCAAGGATAAACAACGTTTTGTCGTTGGCAAAGAGCATCTATATCGCAGGATGACTGTCCGAGAAGTTGCTCGAATACAAGGATTTCCCGACGACTTTCAGTTTATTTACGACGAAGTAAATTACGGTTACAAAATGATTGGCAATGCCGTACCTGTTAATTTGGCTTACCATATTGCTATGCAAATAAAACAAACTTTACAAGAAGTTGGTATAAAGTAATGAAGAAGATAAATGTCATAACCTTAGGTTGCTCGAAGAATACGGTTGACAGCGAGCACTTGATGGCGCAACTTGCAGCGGCTGGTTATCAGCTCTCGTTCGACAGCGACCGCACCGATGCCAAGGTGGTGGTTATCAACACCTGCGGATTTATCGGCGATGCCAAGCAGGAGAGTATCGAGACGATACTCGATGCCGTGGCTGCCAAGGAGGCTGGGCTAATCGAAAAGCTCTTCGTCATTGGTTGTCTGAGCGAGCGTTATGCCGACGAGC
The DNA here is from genome assembly GCA_017384185.1 of Alistipes sp. Taxonomy (GTDB): domain Bacteria; phylum Bacteroidota; class Bacteroidia; order Bacteroidales; family Rikenellaceae; genus Alistipes. Next base: position 8,459 of record JAFNUH010000216.1, on the reverse strand, counting down.
TACGTGAGGAGATTCCCGAGGTGGACGACTACTTCGGCGTAAAGGATTGGGCTGACATTGTTGCAACGCTGGGTGCAGAGTATAAGGCGGAGAATGAGACCGAGCGAGTACTCACCACACCCTCGCACTACGCCTACCTAAAGATTTCGGAGGGCTGCAACTGGCTCTGCGGCTACTGCGCCATACCGCTTATTCGTGGCAAGCACGAGTCGGTGCCGATGGAGCAGGTATTGGAGGAGGCTCGCAAGTTGGCGGCACGTGGCGTGAAGGAGATAATGGTCATCGCACAAGATACAACCTACTACGGCATCGACCTCTATGGTCGTCGTCGCTTGGCAGACCTCTTGACCGAGCTGTGTCGCATCGAGGGCATAGAGTGGATTCGTCTGCACTACGCCTACCCCGCCGCATTCCCCGAGGATGTTATTGAGGTGATGGCACGAGAGCCAAAGATTTGCAAATATCTCGACATTCCCTTCCAGCACATCTCAGACAATATGCTCTCAGCGATGAAGCGCCGCCACACAAAGGCGGAGGCTATGGAGCTTATCGCACGCCTGCGTGAGCGTATCCCCGACATTGCTCTGCGCACCACCCTTTTGGTTGGCTACCCGGGTGAGACGGCTGAGGATATTGCGGAGTTGGAGGCGTTTGTGCGTGAGGCTAAGTTCGAGCGTCTGGGCGTATTCCCCTACTCGGAGGAGGAGGGCACCTACTCGGCAGAGAATCTCAAGGATGACGTTGCCGAGGAGGAGAAGCAGCGCCGTGCCGACCGCATAATGCTCATACAAGAGCAGATAGCATTAGATAACAACCTCTCACGTGTAGGACGCACGATGCGAGTTATCGTTGACTCACGTCAGGGTGACTACTACGTGGCACGCTCGGAGTACGACTCACCAGAGGTTGACCAGGAGATATTGATTCCCGCCGAGCAGAGACAGTTGCGTCGTGGACACTTCTACGATGTACGCATCACGGGTGCCGAGGGTTACGACCTCTACGGCGAGGTGATAGCCCCATCACGCAAAAGGCGTAGCTAATATAGCATTTGCGCAATTTACGGCATAGAGTGGGTCAAAATTTGCGAAAAAGATATTTTTTATATATCTTTGAGTGTTAAAAACCGTATTTACCACATTCAGATGGCTTGCAAAAGTATCATAACACACATTCAGGCACAGGCAGAGCGAGTGATTGCTCAGCACGAGAAGCTCGAGGCTGACTATGCCCAGGTGTGCAAGGAGCGTGATGAGCTTCGCACCGAGGTGCGTGAGCAGGAGGAGCAGATACGTGAGCTGAAGGCCGAGGTGCAGCGCTTGCGTCTGGCTGAGAGTCTGGGTGGTAAGTCATCGGACAAAGCGAAATCACGTGCACGCATCAACCTGTTATTGCGGGAGGTTGACAAGTGCATTGCGCTACTGACGAAAGCATCAAACTAATAGGACGAAGAATAAAACCACGGGACGATGGCCAAGCAAGAGAAGACAACGCAGAAGATACACCTACGACTGGCTGGTAAAGCCTACGGTCTGGAGATAGCCCCCGAGAAGGAGGAGATATATCGTATGGCCGAGCGTGAGGTGAACGCCAGCGTCAGCAAGTGGCAAAAAGCATTTGGAGAGAATTTCTCCATACAGGATTGTTTGGCTATTGCAGCATTGCAGCTCTGCATCAACAATATCTCCATCGCTCGCCAAAGCGAGATGAGCGACGAAGATACGCAGGCGCTGGATGCACTATCGCAGCGACTGGACAAACACCTAAACCGCCTAAAGTAAGATGAAAGAGGGGGGGGCGAACACGAGAAGAGAAGAGACAAGACAAGGCAAGACGAAACGAAACAAGACAAGGAAGAGAGAAGACAAGACGAGGAGGAGAATAGAAAAGGAAAAAAGATAAACGAAAAACCCCCGAAAACTCTCGAAAAACGTTCTTTACATAGATAAATCTACCCGCATAGATTTCCTTATAGCTTTGCGAAACTGAACACTTTTTATATTGGGTCAACTCTCGGTTTCTCAAAATCAGGCCTTAACTTCTTTCGAAGTGTGTCCCTGTGGCACCGTTGGAAGATTGCGAACTCCGGAGCCCCACACCTTGACTTATCGGCAGATTCGTCAAACAAGAAAAGGAAAGACTATGCGGCTTTTTTATACGTACAAAAACACTATATAATATTAACCAAATTAACTAACAACACTAATGGTAACAATAGTAATAACAGCCATCATATCGGCAATCGTGAGTGTCTGTGCCTACTATATGGTCACAGCTTACATCACGAAGAACACGATAAAGACGCAATGCGCAGCGGCCCTGAAAGAGGCTGAGGCGGAGGGTGAAATGATTAAGAAGGAGAAGATTCTCCAGGCTAAAGAGAAGTTCATCCAGCTTAAGAGCGAGCACGACCGTGCCGTGAATAAGCGCAACCAGGAGATTGCTCAGATTGAGCAGCGTGCTAAGCAATTGGAGGCTACGCTCCAGAACCAGCAGCGTGACCTTGACGGCAAGATTAAGGAGAATGACCGTCTGAAGAGCCAGATGGATGCTCAGATGCAGGGTCTTAACACAAAGAAGGAGGAGTTGGCAGGCATCATCAAGGAGCAGAACATCCGCTTGGAGGAGATCTCAGGTATGAGTGCCGAGGAGGCAAAGAATATCCTTATTGAGAATATGAAGGCTGAGGCTAAGGCTGAGGCTGACTCATACATCAACGAGACTATCGAGGAGGCTAAGCTCACCGCAACAAAGGAGGCTAAGCGTATCATCGTGACATCTATCCAGCGTGTCGCAACAGAGACCGCTATCGAGAATGCCGTAACGGTATTTAACATCGACAGCGACGAGGTGAAGGGTCGTATCATCGGTCGTGAGGGTCGTAACATCCGTGCCCTGGAGGCAGCAACGGGTATCGAGATTATCGTTGACGATACACCCGAGGCTATCATCCTCAGCGGCTTTGACCCCGTACGTCGTGAGATTGCACGCCTGGCTCTGCACCAGCTCGTAACCGACGGTCGTATCCACCCCGCACGTATCGAGGAGGTTGTGGCAAAGGTTAAGAAGCAGATCGAGGAGGAGATTGTAGAGGTTGGTAAGCGCACAGCCATCGACCTCGGTATCCACGGCTTGCACCCCGAGTTGATTCGTCTTATCGGTAAGATGAAGTACCGTTCGTCATATGGTCAGAACCTCTTGCAGCACGCACGTGAGACTGCTAACTTGGCAGGCATTATGGCTTCGGAGCTTGGTCTTAATCCTAAGGCTGCACGCCGTGCCGGCTTGTTGCACGATATTGGTAAGGTGCCCGATGATGAGCCCGAGTTGCCACACGCAATTATCGGTATGAAGCTGGCGGAGAAGTACAAGGAGAAGCCCGACGTATGCAACGCCGTAGGTGCTCACCACGACGAGGTGGAGATGACATCTATGATTGCACCTATCATTCAGGTTTGTGACGCTATCTCTGGTGCACGTCCCGGTGCACGCCGTGAGGTTGTTGAGTCATACATCAAGCGTCTGAAGGAGATGGAGGATATTGCACTCTCATATCCTGGCGTTGTTAAGACCTACGCTATCCAGGCGGGTCGTGAGTTGCGTGTAATCGTTGGCGCTGACAAGCTCTCAGACCAGGAGTCAGAGGCATTGTCACACGATATTGCAAAGAAGATTCAGGACGAGATGACATACCCGGGTCAGGTGAAGATTACCGTTATCCGAGAGACTCGTTCGGTAAGCTACGCAAAGTAGGCTAACAAGAACAATATTAAAACGAGGGCAGCTAACCAAAATGTTAGCGCCCTCTTTTTTTTGAACAACTATAAAAGATGATTTATATCATCGCTATTTCGTAGCAATATTCATACCTTTGTAAAGGAATGAGGCGAACACGCAAAGATTTTAATTAGGTTATTCGCTTTTAGGGGTCGCTTAAGTTTGTGCGACCCTTTTTTATTGATTTGCGTCACTTTTTTTCTCGTGCATTTTTCCTAATTTTGTAAATAACTAACCTGACACGAGATGAACCCCAAAATAAAACTACTCAATAAATTTATCGAGCGCCAGAATAGAAACTTCACTCGACCGCTGCCGACAATCCCCAAGAGGGATATCTGTATGTTGGCGTCGTTGATGAAGCACAACTTTGCGGCAAAGGGTGAGATTATCCTTAACGATGGCGAGGTCTTGCAGGATATCATCTTCGTGGAGGAGGGTATGGTTCGTCAGTTCTACTATAAGAACAACACCGACATCACAGAACACTTCTCGTGCGAAGGCGACTATGTGCTCTGCATAGAGAGTCTATTTTTGAGTAAGCCCACCTCGCTGATGATTGAGGCGCTGGAGCCGACATCATATTATACGATTAATTACAGTGAGCTGGAGCAGTTATTTGAGCGGTCGAAACCGATGCTCAACATCTATCGCCACCTGGCAGAGACAAATCTCATCTACACGCAGTACAAGGCAGATGCTATGCGCTTTGAGAGTTCACGTGAGCGATACCAGAACTTCATCAAGCAGTATCCCGAGGCGGCAAAGCGAGCTAAGATTCGACACATTGCATCGTATCTGCTGATGACACCCGAGTCGCTGAGCCGTGTGAGAAATAAACTTGTAAACGAGAAGGATTAGAATTTTGCAATGAGCTTCTGCTGGGCAATGGTGGTTACAGAGAATAGAGTCAACCCCAACGGCAGAATATAAATAAGATGGAGTGTCAATTGATATTGACACTCCATCTTTATATTATAGGACTTCCTACGGAACGGGGTCATACCCACTCCCACCCCACGGGTGGCACCTCAGAAGTCGTTTTAGCGTAAGCCAGCAACCTTTTATCGGACCATATTTTCGCAAAGCCTCGATGGCATACTGCGAGCAGGTGGGGGTAAAACGGCACGAGGGAGGTGTATAGGGAGAGATGCAGTATTGGTAAAACTTCACCAACGCCAAAAATGGCAACACGGCAACCCTCTTACAGATGCTCACAAACTTGTGCCAAGATTCGTTGCACGGCATTCTCTACGGTTTTATAGTTGTGACACTCCTTTGTCGAGTAGATAAGAGCCAACTGAAGCTCCACGCCTTGCTCCTTTGCTCGCTCAACCAAACTCTCACGACTGAGGCGGTATGCCTCACGTGTGCGACGCTTGAGCAGGTTGCGCTTGTTAGCTCGCTTGTGGAACTTCTTGGGCACGGAAAACATAACCTCTATGCCTCGCCCATCACTCGGCACCTCATCCGACTGCTTACCCGCAAGCCAAACATAGCGATAGGGATAGACAAAGCCACTACGCCCCTCGCCGAACAATCGGCGTATAGCCGTCAAAGAGCGCAAGCGCTCCGAACGTGGGAGGGTGTAGTCTGACATAATATTGTGGTTTGGATTATCTCTTCTCGGCAGTAGCTGTGGTGCTACGTGTGCGGCTCTTCTTGGCGAGCTTGCTCTGCTGTGTGCGGATAAACTCCTCCTTAGCCTCGTCGCTGTGCAACTCAACCTCGGCAATCTGCTCGCCCTTCTTTACCTTAGCGATATAGAGGTCCAAAGCCTTAGCCATCGAGGGAGCCTCGGGCGAGGGAGCTGAAGCCTTCACCTTCATACCTGCCTCCAATGCTGCACGCAATGTAGCCTCACCAAAGGTAGCGATTACGGGCAACTCCTCAACATTGAAGCTCTCCTTCACACTCTTAACATCCGAGGGTGAGTAGAGCGCCATAACATCGTAGTCAGCGGGCTTTAGGTCGCTCATATCGGCAGCAACGCTACGTGCAAAGATTACGGGGTCGAAGTTAATTTTGAGCTTTGTAAGTGTCTCGGGCAACTCGGGCTTGTGGGGCTCGCTGAGTGCCAGGATGAAACGCTCGCTCTTATGCTTGATGATAAGCTCCAGAAGTGATGTGAAGGTACCATCGGCGAATGAAATCTTACGCTTACGATAAACGATATACTTCTGCAAGTAGAGGGCAACAGCCTCGGTGTTACAGATATACTTCATTGTCTCGGGTACGGTGATACGTGCATCCTCGCAAATCTTAAAGAAGCTATCGACTGTGGTACGTGATGTAAAGATTACGGCTGTATGGTCCAGAATCTCGATACGCTGTGCTCGGAACTCCTTGAGTGTTACGCCTACCACACGAATTAGCGGTTTATAATCGACTTCAACCTTATGCTTAGTTGACAATTCGTAGAAGGGAGATTTTTCAATCACCGCAGGGCGTGGCTGCGAAACCAAAACTTTTTTTACCATTCTTTGTTTATTAATTACTACCTCAAGCTCTTCACCGCCTGCCACAAAAGAGTAAGCGGTAAAATTTCGACGGTGCAAAGGTACAAAATCCAATGCAAAATTGAAACTTTTTTAGAAATAAAGAATCCTACACTCTCTCTTATAAACATCACCATTACAACACCTATCGCCACGAAGCTAACTTTTAGCCACGCATCAGCACTCGCCCCTACGCCCGTAAGAGCCATAAGCATTATAGGTGCAACCAGAACGGTTGACAAAACGAAGTATGTAAGACGGATACGCATCAGCGAGGCGACCTCGCCATAAGATTGCGTAACGAAACCCACAGCACCCAACAGCAGGTACTGCGCAACAATGATTACAAGGAAGGCGCCGATAACGGCAAAGGGGATGTATGCCACCGAGAGTGGCTCAAAAATAACACCTGCACGAACGAAGGTCAATGCCGAGAAGAGTCCCACGAAGCAGACACCCAGCATAAACAACTTACCCAGCGCACCATAGAATATATCACTGCGGCGGCGCTCGCCCGCACGACCCGCATTGCGCACCTTACTATTAAATATAGATGCAAAGAGCGCCTTTATATCGTCAAAGTAGCGGCAGATGCAGAAGAGATAATAGACAAACATCACCGCAACAAGCAGGTTGTATATCCAATCGCTCCACTCGCCAAGGCTCCAGCCACCACGTGAGAGCATAACCTCGGCATCGTAGAGTGGTTGCACCGCCTGCACTGCCAATGAATCGCTGTGGCTTACAACACCCTGCATAAGTGACGAGCCATCGCCCAGCACAGCCTCCATCGGGGCATCGTGATACATCTCACGGGCACGCTGCCAACCCTCGACAATCTGCGTGAAGGTCTGCGGCGAGGCTACCTCGGCGTGCTGCTCGGTTGAGAGCGAGTCGAGAGGATACAACTCACCCGTCCAGCGCTCCGTCAGACGACGCAACGCACGCTCCGAGAGGGTATCAAGACCCGTATAACGTAATGTATCTGTAGTGATAGCCACTATTCAAAAACTCTTTTAAGTGTTATGCGGAAGGTAGTACCACGTCCCACCTCCGACTTAGCAACGGCAATCTTACCGTGGTGATAATCCTCCACAATACGGCGAGCTAAGGACAAACCCAAACCCCAACCTCGGGTCTTGGTTGTATATCCAGGGTCAAAGATACGCTTCCAATTACTCTTCGGAATACCCTTACCCGTGTCACGCACCTCAATATATATTGACTTATCGTTCGACGAGAGACGAACATCAATCTCGCCGTGACCCTGCATTGCATCGAGCGCATTCTTCATCAGGTTCTCAACAACCCACTCGAACAGCTCGACATTGATGTTGGCTCTGACGGGTGCAATGGCAAGACCATTATACGAGAGTGTCACATTGCGAGGCATACGCTTACGGAAGTACATCACCGTCTCACCGACAACCTCATTGACGCTATGCGGCGTAAGGTCGGTAGCAGAGCCAATCTTCGAGAAGCGGTCAACAATCTTCATCAGGTGTACCAAATCCTTATTCATCTCCTCCAAAGCCGTAGGGTCAACCTCCTGCGAGCGGAGATACTCGGTCCATCCTAACAGTGAGGAGATAGGTGTTCCCAGCTGGTGTGCCGTCTCCTTCGCAAGACCAATCCATACACGATTCTGCTCATCCTGCTTGGTCGATTGCAGAGCGATATAGGTAAAGAGGATAAATATAAATATTATCAACCACTGCACATAGGGGAAGTAGTACAACGCCGTAAGCAACTGCGAACGACCGTAGAAGATTATGTGTCGGCGACCCGTAGTCCACATCAGTCGCACCGTGCGGGGAGTATTCTCCTCGGTAAGCTCGTTCAGCTTGCGGCGGAACTTCTCGGGGTCTTTGAGAATATCATCGTCGATGCGGTTACTCATCACAAGCGAGAGGTTCTCGTCCGTAATGATAAAGGGGATGTTGTTATGGGTACTTACGATATGCGAGATAAGCGGGTCAACAAGATAGTTACCAAACGCCTCACGGCTAACACGCTCCATCGCTGCCGCCCACAACTCCACGTCGTTCTGCTCCTTCTGGCGCAGGACATCAGCCAGCTGATAGGTGTAGATAAGCGAGACGGTGGCAAGCACCACGCCTATGGCAATCACCGTAATGCGACTGCGGAACGAGATTTTCTTTAGCCCGGGTAGTTTCATTGTCG
>JAFNUH010000215.1 GCA_017384185.1 Alistipes sp. | reverse complement strand
TTGCTACATCCCGAGTGCTTCAACGAGTTGGTGACAAGCTCGCAAACGACACGATACATAATAACCTCGAGGTCGGTGTTATATCTCTCGCCTCGCAGATTCGTTGCGAAGGATATCTTCACATTATGCAGCGATGCCGACCTATCGATAAAGGTCTGTATGCCACGTGCAAGACCGAAGTCGGTGAGCACGTGCGGCGAGAGGTTATTGGAAATCTCACGCAGCGAGCGCAGAGCCTCCTCAACGACATAGAGCGTATTGTCGTAAATCTCACGACGCTCGGCATCCATCTCCGTGCGAGAGAGTGCCGAGAGCGAAATCTTTGCCGACGAGAGCAGAGGACCCAAGCCATCGTGCAACTCCTTTGAGAAGTTTGCACGGGTCTTCTCCTCGGTGCGAAGCACTGCCGTAAGGATACGCTTATCGGTCATCTGGCGGTGGCGATTAAGGCGGTCGATATAGTCGAAGAGCCTATCGAGCAGCACCACACCCGCCGAGATGCAGACCGAAACGGTAAGATCGAACCAGATGGTCGCCTCCAGCGGAATAGGGTTGCCATAGCTTATAACCAACTGCAGGACACGCTCACCAGCCAAGACAACAAAGCCGATGATAAATAGAATCCAAATCGCATTATACTTCGTCGCTCGCACCAGACGCACGGCGTAGTACATCGCAACGAATTGGATTATGATTGCCAGATAGAGCAAGATTTTTATCGTCATAAGCCTACCCTTTAAGTTTTACATATTCTGTGCGGGGCGTACTATTTCAAAATACGCTCCAAATAATCCATACGCTCGTAAGCTGTCATATCAATCTGCACGGGCACGACAGCCACATAGCCATTAGCCAATGCCCACTCGTCGGTCTGCTCGCAGTCGGGCTCATAGTTATCGAACGCTCCCGACAACCAGAAGTAGCGTTTGCCCTGAGGGTTAAGGTGGGGATAGAACTCCTCACGCCATATACCTCGACACTGGCGGCAGACACGCACGCCCTTAATATCCAACGGGTCGATATCGGGAACATTGACATTCAGGCACAAGCGACCACCCTGCTCTACGGGGTTTGCCAACACTGCCGAGATAATCTCTCGGGCATAGTGCTTTGCAGCCTCGAAGTTGGCATCGGGCGAGTGGTCCGTAAGCGACAGACCCACTGCGGGACAGCCGTAGAAGCTACCCTCGATAGCGGCACCCATCGTACCCGAGTAGAGGACGTTGATACCGGCATTTGAGCCGTGATTGATACCCGAGATAACCAAATCGACCTTGCGGTCAACCAGCAGATGGTCGAAAGCGACCTTCACACAATCGACGGGCGTACCAGAGAATGAGTAAATCTGGAGTCCCTCCTCCTCGTGCTGAAGCTCCAGAAATAGCGGCTCGTACATCGTCACCGCCTGCGAGCGTCCGCTCTGCGGAGTAAGGGGTGCTACGGCTATAACGTCGCCAAACTCACGTGCCACCTCCACTGCGGCAGCAAAGCCACGAGCCTGGTAGCCATCGTCGTTAGATACAAATATCAATCTACGGTTTTCTTTCATCTCTATATTTTATTAAGCGGGCGCAGGTGCGCAAAAAACTATACCTACAAAGATAACGAAATATTCCGATATTTATGATATGATGCTATTTTTTCTCATTCGCAAAAGAAATTCCGCCACGGCAGGTTGCAGATGTGGAAAATATCTCTTAATTTTGAATGATTTTGTACAGTTTCGGCTCTCCGACCTATGGAGCCACCGAGATAAAAAGCGAACCAGCGATTATTGAAAACGACTAACAAAAAACTAAAACCTAAATACTATGGCACAGACACCTTACAAGAAAAAGTACACAAATGCCGACTACTACACCGACGGCAAATTCAATGAGGATGTTGCGAAGAAGGCATTCCTCGATATGTTCGAGCATTATGGCATCCCCTTCACCCCCTTCTTGGAGGAGAACTTCTGGGTTAACGACTTCGGCTTGGGCGACTTCGAGCACGTAGGTATGGGTGGCGTTTTCTGGATTAACAACCCCGACTTCCGCTACTTTGGTCACGAGATTTATCTCCTGCCCAACCAGATGATTGTTGAGCACTACCACGTACCCTCGGCATTCCCCGCAAAGCACGAGAGCTGGCAGGTGCGCAACGGCTGGGTATATAACTTCGGCATTGGCGAGCCTACACCTAATCCCCCCGCACTGCCCGAGAGCCAGAAGGATAAGTTCATCACAGTTAGCAACTTCCACATTATGAAGGTGGGCGACATCAGCGCATTACAGGAGCTTGAGAGCCGCCACTTCCTGATGGCAGGTGACGAGGGTGCTGTCGTTACCGAGTACGGTACATTCCACGACAACGACGGCTTGCGCTTCACCAACCCCGATGCAAGTTTGTAATAAGAGGGTGCGCAAAAGAGTGATTTTTAAAAGGAATAAAATTAAAATTTTATAACGAAAAGCTTTGGTTCTGCAACCTCGGAGCCGCTTGCGGCGACCAAAGCCCCTGCCTGAGGCGGGGGTGTAACCCTCATATGAGGCTTTTCACCACCTCGGCTCGGCAAAGTGAGCTAACTCCCTCTGCTCTCGCCTTAACGGTGGCGTTGGGGGTGGGTCAGAATTGCAGATGCGGCAGAATGCCGCAAGCAGGCTTGATTAGAGAGATGCAGAGAGTCTCTTTATAATAGTTATATTAGTACAAATCTAAAATCAATAAAGTAAAATGAGAACATTTAACCACGTAGGTATTATCCTCAAAGAGAAGATGGAGGGTATGATGTATGTTGAGCCTTTGAAGGTTCACATCACCGACTGCTCACAGAGCCCCAACAAGATTGAGTTCCTCTACTTCGAGCCCGACTCTCCGCTGCCCGCACTGGTTACTGGTCAGGGTCACATCGCATACGAGATAAAGAACACCGAGGAGGCTATCAAGGATGCAAAGGTGTTGTTCGGTCCCTTCGATATGGGTAATATGATTCTTACTTTTGTTGAGGAGGAGGGCATCGCCATCGAGTTCAACGAGTTTAAGTAGAAAGATAACGTTTAAGATAAAAAAGCCACCCGATAAGGTGGCTTTTTTGTTGGGAATTTACTAAGCCCCTACCCTAATTTTAGTTTTAATTTTAGTTTTACTAAAACCATCATCCCATTCTATTATAACTAAAATCTAAGTTTTTCGTGCGTGGCGAGGGGAAAAGAGAAGTTAATCTAAGGAGTAAACTCCATAGATAGATAGATAGATA
>JAFNUH010000214.1 GCA_017384185.1 Alistipes sp. | reverse complement strand
GGATTGGGATTTTTAATATTGTATTGTTCTTTATAGGAATATCAACTGTGTGATGATATATATCGGCAACAGGATAATGAGCGAGAAACGAATCATATAACCGAAGAAGCTCGGCATATTTATTCCGCTCTGCTCGGCGATAGCCTTAACCATAAAGTTAGGTCCGTTGCCGATGTAGGTCATAGCTCCAAAGAATACCGAACCCAATGCAATTGCACGCAACAGCATCACATCAATGCCAGCCTCCAGTATAGCTCCCGAAGCGGTGGGAAGACCCTGCGCAACGGTGTGGAATGCCACAGCTGTAGGCGAGTTGTCGAGGAATGCCGATAGGATTCCCGAGCTGTAATAGAACTGCCAAGGTTTATCCAATCCGAGGTCGGCAGCGTGGGTGTTGAGGTATATCAAGGCGGGGGTCATCGTAGCGAAAATTCCGATGAAAAGATATGCCACCTCGATGATGGGGTCCCACGAGAATTTGTTGTCTGTGCGAATCTTCTTTTTCGTTGTAAGCCAGGACAATAGGGCGATTGTCACAAGCACTATCTCACGCAAGAAACGAACATATATCGGTGCGTGGTGGTCGCCCATTGCGGGAACGTAAGATGGGTTTAGGAACGATACCGAGAGGATGATTCCAATCAGGTAAACGACATTAATCAGACCCGAAATTTTAATGGGACGCTTTTCGTGTACGTCTGCCATAATATCCACAGTACTCTCCTTGCGGTAGTACATAAATTGGTCGATAAAGAAGTATAATGCGAGTAGTATTACACCTACAAACATCCACTCGGGTATAAGATTCATAAACCACGTGAACTCAGCACCACGAAGATAGAGCAAGAACAATGGGGGGTCACCCAGCGGAGTCAATACACCGCCACAGTTTGCTACCAATGCAATGAAGAAAAGTATGGTATGCACCTTGTACTTTCGCTGCTGATTTACCTCAATGAGTAGGCGAATCATAAGCATCGCCGCACCCGTTGTTCCGATAAACGATGCGAGCAAAAAACCGACCGCCATTATCAGTGTGTTGTTTATGGGTCGAGCCTGAATATCGCCACAGATATGTATTCCTCCGGTGACGACAAATAGTGCACCAAGCAGGATGATAAATGGTACATAATCGAAGAGCATCTGATGCTCAAGATTGCTGCCCATATTATTCATAACCAGATAAATACTTGCGGGCAATGCAAGACCGAGCGATACGTACAATTTGTGGAGATTATTCTCCCACCAATGTTCTGCCACCAGCGGTAAAACTGCGATGCTGGCGAGCATAAGGGCAAAAGGTATAAGTGCCCAGAGTTCAATTTGAGGCATAAAAATCTGTTTTATTTTTCCGAGCGCAAAAATAATAAAAATTGTGGACTTTTTGAGTGTTAAATTTGTCTTAATTTTTATTTCCTTCACAAATCATTCCGAAAACTACGCTCTGTTGTCGTGTGAGGAGACAAAACAATAATTTTTGGGATATGCAGTTTGTAATGAGGGGGAGCAAGTTGCAAATGTTAGGAAAAATAACCATAAAACACCCCTTAGGGGTGTGAGTTATTAACAATCTATTAAATTTGGTATGATGTATGGCTAAAAAATATTATATTTGCCAACGTGAAATAGTGTATATATGGCTAAGAAAAAAAATAATATTGAATTAACAGATTTAGAGGCTATGCCTGAGTTGCTCGATGGCAGACATCAGGTCGTGCCCATTATTACGAGCGGAGAGGACATCGTCGAGGAGGTAAATGTGCCCGAGGCACTGCCCATCTTGTCGTTGCGTAGCTCGGTACTCTTCCCCGGTGCGATTACCCCCATTACGGTAGGTCGTGAGAAGAGTATAAAACTTGTTCGTGATGTAAATGCGGCTCACGGTCTGCTGGGTGCTGTCTTGCAGCGTGAGACTGAGGTGGAGGTTCCCTCGCCTAACGATATGTACAAGGTTGGTACGGCTGCTCGTATCATCAAGATTTTGGAGATGCCCAACGGAAACCTGACAGTTATCCTTAGCGGTCTTGAGAAGATTGAGGTGGGCGAGTATCTCCAGTCGGAGCCCTATTTGAAGGCTACCGTGCGTACGATTCGTGACTCGCAGCCCGACGAGGGTAATGTAGAGTTCCAGGCTTTGGTGGACTCGGTGCGTGAGGTTACGCTCAACATCATCAACATCTCGCCCGTTATGCCAAAGGAGGCTGTGTTTGCATTGAAGAATATCGATTCACCTCGTGGACTTATCAACTTCGTGTGCTCTAATATGGACTTCTCGGACGACGACCGTCAGGCGTTGTTGGAGGCTCCAGGTCTGTTGGCACGTGCTCGTAAGTTGTTGGAGATTTTGGTGCGTGAGCAGCAGATGGCTGAGCTTAAGAACGAGATTCAGGAGAAGGTTAAGCGTGAGATTGATAAGCAGCAGCGTGATTACTACCTCCAGCAGCAGATGCGCACCATCCAGGATGAGCTGGGCGATACGGCTGATGCCGAGATTGACAAGATGCGTGAGGCTGCGGCTAAGAAGAATTGGAACAAGGAGATTGGCGAACTCTTCGAGAAGGAGCTCGCTAAGGTTGAGCGCCTGAACCCCGCCGTTGCGGAGTACTCGGTGCAGATGACCTACTTGCAGTTGATGTTAGAGCTTCCGTGGAACGATGTTACAAAGGACAACCTCGATTTGGAGTGCGCTCGCAAGCAGTTGGACGACGACCACTTCGGTTTGGAGGAGGTTAAGGATAGAATCTTGGAGCATCTGGCTGTAATCAAGCTCAAGGGTGATTTGAAGTCGCCTATCCTCTGTTTGTATGGTCCTCCGGGAGTTGGTAAGACCTCACTCGGTCGCTCGGTGGCTACGGCTTTGGGTCGTAAGTTCGGTCGTATCTCGTTGGGTGGTCTGCACGATGAGTCGGAGATTCGTGGTCACCGTCGTACATATATCGGTGCTATGCCGGGTCGTATTATCCAGACTATCAAGCGTTGCGGCTCGTCAAATCCCGTCATCATCCTCGATGAGGTGGATAAGATTACCGTAAGTAACCACGGCGACCCCTCGTCGGCTTTGTTGGAGGTGCTTGACCCCGAGCAGAATACAACTTTCCACGACAACTATTTGGATGCGGAGTACGATCTCTCGAAGGTGTTGTTTATCGCTACGGCAAACGATATTGGTGCTATAAATCCTGCGTTGCGTGACCGTATGGAGATGATTAACATTCCGGGTTATATCCTCGAGGATAAGATTCAGATTGCCGAGCAGCACCTTTTGCGTAAGCAGTGTGAGGCACACGGCGTGAAGGAGCAGGAGCTGGTTCTCTCGTCAAAGATTCTTGAAAAGATTATTGCGGACTATACTCGTGAGTCGGGTGTACGTTCACTCGATAAACATATCGCTAAGTTGGCTCGTGCCCGTGCTAAGCAGATAGCCTTCGAGGAGGCTTTTGCACCGGAGTTGACGGCTGCCGATTTGGAGAAGATTCTGGGTAAGGCTAAGTTCCGCAACGATGAGTACGAGATTGCTGGTATGATTGGTGTTGTAACGGGTCTTGCGTGGACTGCCGTAGGTGGCGATATTCTCTACGTAGAGTCGGTTTTGACACCAGGCAAGGGTGCTTTGAACCTCACGGGTAATCTTGGTGATGTGATGAAGGAGTCGGCAACCATTGGCTATGAGTGGGTGCAGGCACACCACGAGGAGCTGGGCATTGCTGCCGAGATGTTCGAGAAGAAGAATCTTAATATCCACGTTCCCGAAGGCGCTATTCCTAAGGATGGTCCCTCGGCAGGTATTACGCTCGTTACGTCGATAGTATCGACATTTACGGGTCGTGAGGTTAAGGAGCGTATAGCTATGACGGGCGAGATGACACTGCGTGGTCGTGTGATGCCAGTAGGTGGTATTAAGGAGAAGATTTTGGCGGCGAAGCGTGCTGGCATTGTTGAGATTATTCTCTGTGAGGATAACCGCAAGGATGTTGAGGAGATTAAGGCTGAGTATGTCGCTGGTCTTACGTTCCACTATGTGAAGCGCATTGAGGAGGTTTTGGCATTGGCATTGAAATAGAAGAGATATGAAACCGTTAAAATTTATCGCTATCATCCCCGCACGATATGCCTCGACTCGTTTTCCTGGCAAGCCACTTGCGCAGTTGGGTGGTAAGGCTGTCATTGAGCGAGTATATGAGCAGGTGTCGGGCGTTGTTGAGAATGTAGTTGTAGCTACCGATGATGAGCGTATATACGATGCTGTAAAGGCGT
>JAFNUH010000031.1 GCA_017384185.1 Alistipes sp. | reverse complement strand
TATGCTGACTTATAACTCTTATAACACTTATAACACCTATCCTTAATCCTTAAAAGTAAAATTACTTGCATTCAACAGCCAGCTGCCGATGCCGTTGCCTACGATGGCGATAGCCGTAATTCGTAGAGCCTCCCAGCCCCACTCGCCCGCAAGCGAGATGTAGAACATATTGGCGATAGAGTGCTCGAAGCCCGAGAGGATGAAAATCACGATAGGCATAATTACAAACAACCACGACTTAGACTTGCGGTAAGAGTCCACCGCCAGATACATCATAGCACCACAACCTATCGAGAGCAACAAAACACTCAGCGACGAGTCCTGCAACTTGGGCGCAACAACGGCTGCAATATCGACCGTATGGCGTGTCAGAGCAAAACCCTTAGCCACTGCCCACGTGCCGACAAAGTTACCTGCGATGGTGACAAGGATACTCGCCAGACCATACTGACGGAAGTAACCTATGCGACCCGTATAGAGCGCAAAGCCCTGACAGACGATGGTTAGCAGTCCGAACGAGAAAAGCAGGGCGCCGACCATCTTGTTTGCACACATAAGGTAGATAACTCCGCCGAAGCCAATCATTATACCAGCTAAGGTTGCGAGCGAAAAGGTGTTAATAAGCTCTTTTTTCATTAATCTGTCCTCTCAATAATGTTGTTTTTATTAGATTGCTGAGCAAAGATAGGAATAATATATAAAAAAAGGGCGACGAAGCCTCCATTAATTAATATTTGTTGTATATTTGCCTGATAGAGAAGAACACCGAATTTATTCACACAAAATTATACACTATGAAGAGACTATTTTTTTCTTTGCTGGCAGTAGCTGCTATGACAGCTTGTGCTGGCGACTATGTGCCCGTTGAGACATTCGCCGAGCCCGAGGATCCCGTAGCTCTTACCGCAGAGCAGGCATCAGCGTGGGATGGTGTGAGCACAAAGCTCAACGCTGCGTGGGGTTGCCCCGATTCACAGTATGCTCGTAGCATCGTTCCCGAGAAGACTCACGAGTCATTCAAGCTCGTAGTATGGAAGGGCGAGCGTGCATCGGCTCAGATTGTTTTGTGGAGCGCTGCCGACATCAACGGCGTAGAGTGCAAGGTTGGCGACTTCAAGGGTGAGGGCGCAGTGATGCCCGCATCAATTGCTGAGGCTCGCTTCGTACGTTACACATTGGCTGATGAGCAGCTCTACAAGTTCAAGAAGGGTGGTCCCGAGGTTATCGCTCCCGATATGCTCGACTCACTCTCTCGCTTCGATATGGTGGCTCGCCAGACACGCCCCGTATGGATTAGCCTTACAATCCCCAGCGACGTAAAGGCTGGTATCTACAAGTCTGAGGTAACAGTAAGCCACAACGGCTTCGGCAAGACAAAGCTTCCTTTGGAGGTAGAGGTTTTGGACCAGACTTTGAAGCAGCCCAAGGATTGGCAGTTCCACCTCGACTTGTGGCAGCACCCCTCATCAGTTGCTCGTGCTCACGGCTTGGAGATGTGGAGCGACGCTCACTTCGAGGCTATGAAACCCGTGATGACTCGTCTTGCAAACGCTGGTCAGAAGGTTATCACCGCAACGCTCAACAAGGACCCCTGGAACCACCAGTGCTACGACGCTTATGAGCCTATGATTAAGTGGACAAAGCATAAGGATGGCTCTTGGTCATACGACTACGCTATCTTCGACCGCTGGGTACAGTTTATGCTCGACCTCGGCATCGGTCGCTATGTAAACTGCTACTCTATGGTTCCCTGGAACTGCGAGTTGGAGTACTTCGACGAGAAGGAGGGCAAGATGATTACCATCAAGGCTGAGCCTGGAACACCCATCTTCCCCAAGATTTGGACTCCCTTCTTGAAGGACTTTAAGAAGCACCTTGAGGCAAAGGGCTGGTTGAAGATTACAAACATCGCTATGGACGAGCGTTCACCCGAGGCTATGCAGGCTGCTGCTAAGGTTTTGATGGATTGCGCTCCCGAGATGGGCTTCGCATTGGCTGACAACCACCGCTCATACGAGAAGTTCACTATGATGCGTGACGTTTGTGCCGCTATGCGCCACCAGACAGTAACTCCCGAGGATATTGCTATGCGTCGTGCGCAGGGTTACACAACTACATTCTACGTATGCTGCAGCCCCGCATATCCCAATACCTTCACAACATCACAGCCCTACGAGGCAGAGCTTCTCGGCTGGAAGAACATCGCACACGACTACGACGGCTTCTTGCGTTGGGCATATAACTCTTGGGCAGAAAATCCCGAGTACGATTCACGCTTCGGTAACTGGATGTCGGGCGACACATACCTTGTATATCCCTACAACCGCTCATCAATGCGTTTCGAGCGTCTGATTGACGGTATCGAGGTATCGGAGAAGGTACGTGCTTTGCGTGCAGCAGGTGCTGATATGACAGAGGTTGACGCTGTGTTGGCTAAGATTCGTGAGATGGAGATTACCGACCCCAACCTCCCCTGGAAGCAGGTTGTTAAGGAGGCTCAGGCTGCTTTGAACAAGGCGGCTCGCAAGTAATCTTGCAGAGACTAATAAAAAAGCAGACCCTGTTTCGGGTCTGCTTTTTTTATTACTTGATATTTATCACTGCATTATTCTCCAAGACTGTCTTTTGCGCTACCTGCTGAATATACTCAGCCTGCTCAGCGGGGAACTCTGCCGTGTATTTGCTCTGATACTGCGCAGGGAAGATGGTTGTGTAAATCACATTTGCCGCAAGGTATGTTCCCAAAGGCGAGGGGTGCGACAAATCCTGATTGTAGAGCTGGTAGTCGGGGCGCTCCTCACGTACTCGCTGCCACGCCATACCTACGGGGGCACACGTAGCGTTGTTGCGGTAGGTCATTTCGAGATATGTGGTCTTGATGCGCTCCTGCATACCTTCGTAAGTGTAAACGAGGGGGTAATTATCAATCTTATGTGTCGAGCCATACTTGTGTCCCCACGTCATATAGAATATGGTCTTCGCCTCGGGTGAGCCTACGTGAACGAGGCTATCGAGCGCACGTGCCGCAGGATAGACCTTCTCGATTACCACCTCAGTAGGGCGTGCGGGGTCGCTGCTCTGCTCCTGTAAAACAACAAAGTCCCAATGCTCGTCGGTCAACGCCTTGCGCACCTTCTCGTTTTTGAGGTGACCACTCAGGCGCTCGCCACCCTTGGTGATGCTTCGCACGGCGAGTTTTCGCTTCTGCGTCTTGGCTATCTCATAGACCATTGCGGGCAGGTCGTTGTAGTAGGTGTAACTATTGCCGATAAAGAGCAGACGCAGGGAGTCCTGCTTAGGCTGGGGTTCAGATTTTGACTGTTGTGCCGCCACGCCGAGTGGCAAAAGCAAAAGTAGAAGTAAGATAATTCGTCTCATAGTTTTCGGATTTTATACAAAGATAAGGAATTTTTATAAAATAAAAGGGCACTACCCTCACGGCAGTACCCTTCCTCTGTTCATTTAATGCTTAATAGGTTTAGGTTTTATAATAGCCTCCGCCTGAGCGGACATAACTATTCACAGTAAATAAACTTCATAAAAAACCGTCGCACATCGCCCAAATATAAACCACAATGTGCCGAGGTTGTTACTCTATATAGTAGATGTAGGGGTTAAGCGTATATACGCCCTCCTTGCCTACCATCTGCTGCACCTGACGATACTCGTCATACAACGCACGGAACTCCGAAGGCAATGCCAACTTCTCACGTACGTTCACGTTGAGTGAGTTCAACACAGCCATAATGCCTGTAAGCTCCTCCTTAACCTCCACAACCTGGAAGTTCTCGCCGAGCTCAGCCTTATCAATAGCGATAGCCAACGCTGCATTCAGACCGCCACAAGTATCTACCAAGCCGATCTTCTGAGCCTGCTCGCCACTCCAAACACGACCCTCGGCAATCTCCAACACACGCTCGATTGTGAGGTTACGACCCTCAGCCACAAGCGATGTGAAGCGCTCATATACACGGTCCACGCTCTGCATCAAAGCACGGTGCTGAGTAGATGTCAGGGGCGAGAAACCCTTTGCCATACCTGCGTTCTGGTTGGTTCTAACGCCATCAATCGTTACGCCCAAATTTTTCTTGAGTGCATTGCCAAAGCTGGGAATCATACCGAACACACCGATTGAACCAGTCAAAGTTGTGCGGTCAGCCACGATAGCGTCGGCGGGAGCCGAGATGTAGTAACCACCCGATGCGGCATAGGCACCCATAGATACGATTACGGGCTTCTTAGCCTTCAACTGCTCCATCTCACGCCAGATAAGATCCGATGCAAGGGCGCTACCACCAGGAGAGTTCACACGTACAACAACCGACTTAATATCGTCATCCTCAGCCACCTTACGCAAAGTCTCCGAGAGTGTGTAACCATAAATATTATCATCCGTACCACTGCCGTCCATCACCTGACCGTTGGCATACACAATAGCAACCTTCGGCGCTGAGAGCTTCGATGCGTCAGGTGTAAGACCTGTAATATACTCAGCCAAAGAGAGATACTCGGGCTCCTCGATGCCGTACTCGCTCTTGAAGAGCTCGGTCATCTCATCGGCATACTTCACGCCATCGATAAACTTATGCTCCACAGCCTGCTGGGGCAGAACAACTGCCAACTCGTCAGCCAAGCGATTAAGCTCCTCGGGGCTGATGCCACGTGACTCTGAAACAGCCTCAACGATAACGCCCCAAATATTATTTATCAACTCCTGTGTCTGCAAGCGGTTAGCATCTGACATCTTGTCGAGGAAGTAAGGCTCAACGGCACTCTTATATTTACAAGCCGAGGGACGAAGAATATCGACATCCACGCCCAGCTTATCAATCAGACCCTTGAAGAAGATTGTGCTCATCTCCATACCCGACCAGTCGAACGTACCCTCGGGCTGCATATAAATCTTGTCGGCAACGGTTGCCAGGTAGTATGTGCCTTGTACATAGTTCTCGTTGTATGCCACAACCCACTTGCCCTGTGCCTTGAAGTTCTTGATAGCCTCACGCAACTCCTCCAGGATGGTTACATCGGCTGTGCCACCGCCTGTGAAGTTGAGATAGATACCCTTGATGCGCTCGTCACGAGCCGCAGCCTCCAATGCACGCAAAGCGTCGAAGAGCGTAATGCTCGACTCGGCCTGCATAGTCATAATATCGAAGCTCGCCATCGGGTCCTTCGATGGGGCATCCAAGATACTCTCGTTGAGATTGATGTGGAGGATAGCCTCTGCGGGGATACCCTTCTGCTTCTCGCCGAACATTGCGCCTACGCCCGAGAGGAGCGAAAGGCTGAAGATGGTAATCGCCACGCTACCAACAACAAATGCCAAAAATGCCGCCAAGAAGACCTTGCCGAAGCTCATCGACTTCTTCTTTTTCGCCTTCGCCTGTGCGGGGCGCTGGGGTGCGGGTGCAGGCTCAACAACGGGTGCCGGCTCAGCGGCGGGCTTTGCCTCAACAGCCGCCTCAGGTTGAGGCTCTGCGGCGGGAGTATGCTCCACTACTTCGGGGGTTGCATTCTGCAACTCATCATTTCTATTCTCTTCCATAACTAATTCCTAAAATTTAATTCTCATTGACATCGTCGCCACCCGAAAATCGAGTGGTATATTATACAAAGTTAGCAAAAAATATTAATTGTATTCTCCAATCGGCAAATTTCTACACTTATTAGTCGCAAAAAAGAGCCAAAAACTACACATTTTGCAAAAAAAATTTTACCTCTCGACTCAGAAAAACGATAAAATTTGCTTTGACGGCGTGGATTTTATATCTTTGCGCAAAAATATAAGGTATTTATGGCAGACAATTCAATACTTATCCGTCTTGACGGATTGAAACTCAAGTACGAGGAGATTGGTCAGAAGCTCACCGACCCCGAAGTGATTGCCGACGTGAAGCAGTTTGTGCAGCTCACAAAGGAGTACAAGGAGCTGGAGCCCATCATCGAGACATCGGAGCGTTTCCGCACCGCCACAGCCAACCTCGCCGAGGCGAAGGATATTTTGGCGAACGACAAGGACGAGGAGATGCGTGAGATGGCTCGTATGGAGATTTCGGAGCTTGAGCCCGCATTGGAGAAGATGGAGGAGGAGATTAAGCTCCTGCTCATCCCCAAGGACCCGCAGGACGACAAGAACGCCATTGTCGAGATTCGTGGCGGTACGGGAGGTGACGAGGCGGCTATCTTCGCGGGCGACCTTTTGCGTATGTACACCAAGTACATCGAGTCAAAGGGCTGGCGCTACGAGATTACATCATTCTCGGATGGTGCTGCGGGCGGCTACAAGGAGGTTGTGCTGAAGGTTACGGGTCAGAGCGTATATGGCACGCTGAAGTATGAGTCGGGCGTACACCGTGTACAGCGTGTGCCGCAGACCGAGACACAGGGTCGTGTTCACACATCGGCAGCATCGGTAGCGGTTTTGCCTGAGGCTGAGGAGTTTGACGTGGAGATTTCGATGAACGACATCCGTAAGGATATCTTCTGTGCGTCGGGTCCTGGTGGTCAGTCGGTAAATACCACATACTCGGCTATTCGTTTGACCCACATCCCCACGGGTATCGTCGTGCAGTGTCAGGACCAGAAGTCGCAGCTCAAGAACTTCGACAAGGCTTTCGAGGAGTTGCGTACACGTGTCTTCAACCTCGAGTACTCGAAGTATTTGGACGAGATTGCATCGAAGCGTAAGACGATGGTATCGACAGGTGACCGTTCGGCAAAGATTCGTACATACAACTACCCCCAGGGACGTATCACCGACCACCGTATCAACTACACGATTTACAACCTCTCGGCATTTATGGATGGCGACATTCAGGACTGCATCGACCACCTTATCGTAGCGGAGAACGCCGAGCGTTTGAAGGAGAGCGAGTTGTAAAGAATGTACCTAAAATTATACAAAGGACTGCCCGATGGGGTGGTCCTTTTTTTTGTAGGTGTTATAAGAGTTATAAGTGATATAGGTATTATAGGTGCTATAAGTGTTATATAATACCCATAACACCTATAATACTTATAAAATATTTATTATATTTGTATATTGGAATAATGTTATGTCACAGCAACACCAACATATCACCCTCTCGGAGCTTCAGCGCCATATAAAGCAGGCGTTGGAGTGTGCTCTGCCCCTGCCCGTGTGGGTGGCGGCGGAGGTGTCGGAGTTGAAGGTCAACTACTCGGGTCACTGCTATATGGAGCTTGTCGAGAAGAGCGAGCCGACGAAGGGTGGCACAGCCATTCCCCGTGCGCAGGCGAGGGCGGTGATATGGCGCTCGCAATATGCTATGCTTGCCTCGTACTTCGAGGCGGAGACGGGCAGTCGTCTGGCGGCAGGTATGAAGATTTTGGCTAAGGTGCTGGTCTCGTATCACGAGTTGTATGGACTTTCGTTGCAGATTATCGACCTCGACGCCTCGTACACCTTGGGCGAGGTGGAGCGACAGAAGCAGATGACCATAGCGCAGTTGCAACGTGATGGCGTGTGGGATATGAACC
>JAFNUH010000213.1 GCA_017384185.1 Alistipes sp. | reverse complement strand
CTCAACCTCGTAGAATCCGAGTGATGAGAGGATATACCAAGCAGACATCTGTCCTACGTCCTCGTTACCCGAAAGACCAGCCTCAGCATCGAAGTAGAGGGTTGTGAGTATCTCACGGATACGCTCGGCAGCCTTGCCGGGTTGACCCAGCATAGTGTAGAGGTAGATAGTGTGGTGACCAGGCTCATTGCCGTGTGCATACTGACCGATAAGACCTGTAATATCTGATGATGCAACATCGCCAACAATCTCAGAGCTTGCCGTGAAGAGTGAGTCGAGCTTTGCCAATGTAGCCTCCTTGCTGCCGAAGCAGTCGGTCAGACCCTGCACATCGTGCGGTACAAGCCACAGATACTGCCAAGCTGTACCCTCGCAGTAGTCGTCGCTACGGTGTGATGATGAACGGGGATTGAAAGGTGTGCGCCACTGACGCTTGCTGTCCAAACCACGAATGAAGCCTGTCTCAGCGTCAAAGTAGTTGCGGTATGAGTGGCTACGCTCGGTAAAGTACTTCGCATCCTCACTCTTGCCCAACTTCTCGGCTGCCAAAGCTGCTGCTCCGTCAGCCAAAGCGTACTCCATATCGAATGCTACATTCTCCTTGCCGAACTCGTCAAAAGGAATGTATCCATACTTCATACGCAGACCATTGCCACGACCCTCGTTCATAGCCGTTTGCTTGATAGCGGCAAAAGCACGCTCCTTGTCAACGCCAGCAATATCCTTGATGATGGCATCAGCCACAGGGATAATACCGGGATTACCCACCATACAGTCTGTCTCGCAGCCCCACAAGTGCCATACGGGCAGGCGACCCTGCTCGTCGTTGATTGCAAGCATTGTATTAACCATATCGGGCATACGCTCGGGGTGCATAATTGTCATAAGGGGCATAGCCGCACGATATGTATCCCACAAAGAGTATGTTGTATATGTTGTGTAGCCGGGATTCTTGTGCATCTGACCATCTGCGCCACGGTAGTCGCCATTTACGTCGCAGAACTCCGAGGGAGCAACCATTGTGTGGTAGAGTGCTGTGTAGAATACTCGCTTCGCAGCCTCGTTTGTAGTTGTGATACGCATCTTTGCAAGTTCAGTGTTCCAAGCCTTGTCGGCAGCCTCGATTGTACGCTCGAAGTTCCAGTCGGGAAGCTCCGCTGCCATATTAGCCTTTGCACCCTCGATGCTTACGGGTGAGAGGGCAACCTTAACATAAATCTGCTCATCCTTTGAGGTAGCGAATGCTACACGAGCATACATACCATCCTCGGTAATTGTGCAGTCTGCCATAGGCTTCGAGAAGTCGGCAACGAAATATACCTTCTGGTTGTTCGCCCAACCCTTTGAGTAGCGGTAACCCTCGATGCGTGTGTCGCTGACACGGTTGAACGCCGCCTCTGTTGTCTTATCCCAGCAGCCACCATTCTGAAGGTCGATGACAATGGCAGCCTCCTCCGATGCGGGGAATGTATAGCGGTGGAAGCCGACACGTGATGTGGCAGTCATCTCAGCCTTAATGCCATATCGCTTCAAAGGTACTGAATAGTAACCCGGACGTGCCACCTCCTGTGTGCGGTCTGCGTATGACCAGAGTCCCGATGTGGGGTCATCCTCCGTGCCACGAGCATATTTCACCTCGCCAATTACGGGCATCAATGTCACATCAAACAAGTCGCCGATACCTGTACCCGAGAGGTGAGTCTGCGAGAAGCCGATAACGGTCTCATCACTGGCGTGATAACCCGAGCACCAATCCCAATCCTGTGGAATACTTGTGGGACCTACCTGCACCATACCGAAGGGAACGTTGGCTCCTACGAATACGTGCCCGTGGTCACCCGTGCCAATCTTGGGGTCAACATACTTCGTGTAATCACAATCTGTTTGCTGAGAGCAAGCAGCCATAAAGAGCAGACAAGCTACCGAAGCCGAAAGAAGTCTAAAGAGTTTCATAATTGATTCTATTTACGTTTGATTGTAACAAAGATAGACATAATTCGCAGATTAGCGAAAGGAAGAGATATTTTTTATACTATTCGTATAAAACAATAGGGTACTAACCCGCAGTTAGCACCCTATTGCCTGATAAATACCCAATTATTTACTCCTCGATGAGCTGAATATTGGGAGAAGCGAACAAACTATTTAAACCATTAAATTTCTTGCTGTAATATTTACCGCCATTCTCGTAGGTAATCTCAATCTCATCGTCGCTCCAGTTGAAGTCGTACTCGGGACGAAGCTTAAGGGCATATTCGCCATTGCCTGCCACAGAAAGTGAGCCGATGCGGCTGTTGTTACGTGTAAGCTCGAATACTACGAATGCTCCAGAGGGTACGTTGCTCTGGTTCGATGCGTCAGCACCGTAGGTAATTGTGCCCGAGATAGGCGCATTGCTAACGTTAAAGATAGCCTTGTCGTAAACAACCTCCTCAATATCTGATGAGATTACAATCTGACCATCTACGGCAATCACGCCTGACTTCTTCTTGAAAGGCAAAAGCTTACGCTCTCCTTTGACAACATCGTTTCTGATGCTACCTACGCTCTGGTCGTGCTTAGTGGTAATATCCTGCTCGGAAAGAACATTTGCGTCACCAATCGAGCTAACAAGGTCGGTCCAGAACTTAGCCTCTTTTGCACGGTCTGCATCTACAACGTAGAAGAACTTACCTGCCTCCACTCCAATCTTTGAAGCAGTGTTTAGAGCTTTGTATATGCGACTTGATGTATCCCACTCCAACATAGGAGCATCGATGTAAATCTTGAACTCTCTTCCGAAGGGGTTGATGTCCATACCTCGTGCATCCACCTCGTTTGCAATGAGTGAGTTGAAGTCGGTAATGTCGAAGGCAATATCAATCTTAGCATTAGGAGCGTAAGAGAACAATATGCTCTGCGGTGCATCTACTTCGCCCGTGTTTTGCTCGTGGTGTACATAGTCGCCCAAGCCGTTAACCTGTGCGGCAAAGCGGAAGGGATGATAGTTTGCCAACTCGAAGATAACCGATTTGTATGTGTTACCTGTATAGTTGCCATCGGCATCCTTCTTTGCATTGTCGCTCCACACGACTGGAGAGTTTACCTGATTAGATGCGATACGTACAACCTCAGCACTCTTTGCACGGTTGGTGTGCATAAGGATGGGGTAGATGTTCGTTGCTGTACCAACGGTTGTAGGATCTTTGTGCATGCGCATACCGAAGGTACGTGT
>JAFNUH010000212.1 GCA_017384185.1 Alistipes sp. | reverse complement strand
GCTTTGGCGCGACCTTTTGAACATCCCAGAGGAGTATGCTATCTTCTTCGTTGGTGGTGGTGCTTCAACTCAGTTCTTCCAGGTTCCTGCAAACCTTCTTAAGACTAAGGCTCAGACTAATCCACCGAGTGTATTACCGATAGATGCAGCAATAAGACATACGGTAGGGTCTGCACCCATCTGCACCAAAACGGTGAGTACCAGCTCCGAACTAAATGGCAAAATACTACCCGCCAGCAGAGCCGACAAGAAGAGACCTATGTAGCCCCATTCGATAAAAAATTGTACTATGGCTTCCATACTATATAAATAACGATGCAAAAATACGATTTTTTTTCTATATTTGCATTGATTACTCTCGACAGGAGGGTATGTGGAGATTGTGTGTTGAATTTGCGCCGTAAATAGGCGCCCTAAACAGATTGAGATGAAGAGATTTACCTGTCTTTTATTTGCATTGCTGAGCCTTACCTTCGCTGTGGCTCAGGTTACTACTGCCTCGCTTCGTGGCGTTGTTAAAAATCAATCAGAAGAGTTGTTAATTGGAGCTACCGTTGTGCTGTCGCACCCCCAGACAGGACGCACATATGCTGTGGCTACGGATGTGCAGGGGCGTTACTCGTTGCACGGAATACGTCCAGCCGAGGGCTATCAGTTAGAGGTTAGCTATGTGGGGTATCAGAATTATCATAGCGAGCAGATGATTATGCGTGTCGGTGATGCGCACGTCGAGGATATAATGCTGTATGAAACAGAGGCTTTGGATGCCGTTGTGGTGACGGCTACGGCTCGGCGTTCGGGCGACGTTGCTGAGAAATTCGACGAACGGCTTATCTCGCAGATGCCTACAGTGTCACGCTCGCTCTACGATGTGGTTCGATTGATGCCTCAGGCTGTGGCTTCAAAGGGTGGCGGTATATCATATGGTGGTGTAGCTAATCGCTATAACTCGTTTATGATTAACGGTGTAGCGAATAATGATATGTATGGATTATCCTCGTCGGGAACAAACGGAGGATTGTCAAATGCTAACCCTGTTTCATTGGATGCCATCGAGCAGATTGAGGTTGCTGTTGCATCGTATGATGTGCGTATGAGTGGCTTTGGTGGCGGAGCTATTAATGCCGTAACCAAGTCGGGAACAAACGAGTTTAAGGGTAGCGCATATACCTATTATAATAATCAGGACTTCTATGGTACGACAGCTGGTCGTGATGTGGTAAATCGTGCAAAGTTGGAGCAGCAATCAACGCAGATTTATGGCGTTACGCTGGGTGGTCCGATAGTAAAAAATCGTCTCTTCTTCTTCGTTAGTGGCGAGTATAATCTCGATACATCTCCCTCATCTCACTACCTTGGTTATGAGGGTGTGGCGTTGGATGCTGCGGAGCTGGAGCGAATATCTAATAGATATAAGGCGTTGACGGGCTATGATGGCGGTGGCGTAGGTGGACGTGATGTGCAGCAGCGCTCGGGCTCGTTGCTTGCTACACTGGATTGGCATATAAACGATTACAATCGTCTTTCGGCAAGTTATAGTTATTTGGATGCTCGTGCCGAGGAGTATGCTAATTCTATGACATCATTTACCTTTAATGGCTCAGGCTATGCTAATTATAGCACGGCACACCATCTTGCGCTCTCGCTCGAGTCACGTATTACAGACCACGCTCATAATACTTTGAGAGTTGGTTTTTCACGTGTGGGCGATGGTCGTGGTCCTGATGTAGAGGGTGATTTGCCGAGCGTTATAATCCGTAATGCGGGAAAGACGGGAGGCGTTACCATAAATATTGGAAATAACCGTTACGCAGGTGTTAATGCGTTGAAGCAGAATGTACTAACATTGACGGATGACCTTATCATCGAGCGTGGCTCGCACTCTATTACTGCGGGTATGCATCACGAGTTTTATAATATCCATAACCGCTATTTGGCAAACTCATACGGCACATATACATACAACTCAGTCGCAGATTTCGAGCGAGATATGGCATCGCAATACGAGTATAACTATACCGACCCAAATGTGACCGGAACAACTACGTGGGGTCCGAAATTCCGTGCTGCCGAGCTTAGCCTGTACTTGCAGGATTGTTGGGCGTTAGGGCGTGGATTGAACCTTACGTATGGTCTGCGTGCTACCCTACCGTTGATATTTAATTCACCGACACCCAATGAGGAGTTTAATTCGGGCGAGATTGCAAAGAAGTATGATGTTCGTATTGGCGATGTGCCTAAGGCTCAGCTTCTCTTATCGCCACGTGTTGGTTTGTCGTGGGTGCGAGATTATGAGTCTGGTCGCATTAGTGTTGATGGAGGTGTAGGTGTTTTTACAGGGCAGGTGCCATTTGTTTGGATAGTAAACAACTACTCTAATACGGGTGTTGAGCAGAAAGGTTTGCGATTGACAGCACCAAGTGAGGGTGGAGAGATTCTGGAGTCGGCTGCGCCATTTGCTGTTAAGCCCTCGCCTACTACCCTCTCGAATACAAGTTTTATGCTCAATGCGATGAATCGTAAGTTCCGCTATCCGCAGAATCTTAAGGCGTCACTTGCTGTGGGATTTACTACAAACGATGGTTGGAATCTTCGTGCTGAGGCTTTATATACAAAGACTCTGCATAATGCTGTATTCCGTAATCTTGCTATCGAGCATACAGGTAAAAAGCTCTATCTTGCGGAGGGTAACGAGGTATCTGCTCTGCCGCTAAACCGCACAACGACTAACGAGTATTCGGCTATATATTATCTCGATAACACGTCTAAGGGCTACTCTTACTCGCTTTCGGGAAGCGTGGCGAAGGATTTTTCGTGGGGTTTGTCGTTGATGGCATCGTATATTTTTGGACATTCGTATGCGGCGTGTGATGTGCCTTCGACCTCATCGTCGAGCAATTGGAATCGCACCTATGCGCTTGATTTGAACAATCAGCCACTCTCGTTCTCAGCGTACGATGTGCCACATAAGGTTTCGCTGGCGGCATCATATCATAAGCGTTACTCTCGCCTATTCGATGTCAGTGCTGGTTTGGTATATCAGATGACCTCTGGTCAGCGTTACTCGTTGTGCTTTGGGGAGAGTGTTGATTTTAATGGCGACGGTACGTTTGGCTCAACTCTGATGTATATTCCCACTGAGGCAGAGATGGCTCAAATGCGTTTTGCTGATGCGACATCTCGTGAGCGTTGGAATTTGTTTATCGAGGAGGATAGATATCTAAGCCGTAATCGTGGTCGTTTTGCCGAGCGTAACTCAATGCAGGCACCTGCCGAGCATCGCATAGATTTGCATCTTGCGCACGGATTCTATTTTGGTGGGCAAACTGCTCGTAAGGTGGAAATATCGCTCGATGTGATGAACCTTGGTAACCTTATTTGTCGCCATTGGGGAGCATACTATAATATCTCTGGTGTGCGTTTGCAGCCCGTTACCGTGTCGGGGGTTGAAGATGGCGAGGCGGTATGTCGTTTCACGGGGGCAAAACTTACTGCGGATGACCTTTTGTCTCGATGGAGTATGCAGCTCGGGGCACGTATTTTATTCTAATGCGGGTGATGTCGAATCTGTGTGAAATTATAGTTAAAAAAGTATGCTGAGTGATGAACTATTTGGAATTTTTTTCTTATCTTTGCAGGAAATAAATTGGTCGGTATGAATAAGCAGAGTAACATATCTCCGTTGTCAGCGAAACATCGCTCGTTGAACAATTCTCAAGCTTGTTTTTCTGTTTCTATTACCGTTATTCAGAACGACGTTACAACTGTTTTTATTTGTTAATATATTGGGCGACTGTTTGGTCGCCCTTTTTGTGAATATATATGAGTGAAAGAATAATTCTTAAGGGTGGTACGCTGGTGCGTAATGGCTTGATAGAGAGAGCTGATGTTGCTATCGCTGATGGTAAGATTGAGCTTATTGCAGCCAATATCGAACCCTCTTCAAATGATAAAATTTACGATTGTGCGGGTCTTACCGTGATGAGTGGATTCGTTGATTTGCACGTGCATCTTCGTGAGCCTGGATTCTCTTCAAAGGAGACTATTGCAACGGGTACGGCAGCTGCGGCGCACGGCGGTTTTACAACCGTATGCTCTATGCCTAATTTGGCACCTGCACCCGACTCTATGGAGAATCTTCAGCAGCAATTGGATATCATTGAGCGTGATGCTGTGATTAAGGTGTTGCCATACGCCACCATAACACGCAAGCGTGCGGGTGATGAGTTGGTTGACTTTGCTGCGTTGAAACCCTACGTTGCAGGCTTCTCAGACGATGGCACAGGTGTGCAGGGCGAGGAGGTTATGCGCCAAGCTATGGTGCAGGCTGCTGCAACCGACACTATCATCGCTGCTCACTGCGAGGTTGATGAGTTGTTGCGTGGTGGTTACATCCACGATGGCGAGTATGCTGCAAAGAATGGTCACCGAGGTATCTGCTCAGAGAGCGAGTGGAAGCAGGTGGAGCGAGATATTGAGTTGGCTGCAGAGGCAGGTTGTCGTTATCACGTTTGCCACATCTCAACAAAGGAGACCGTTGAGCTTATTCGTCAGGCGAAGGCTCGTGGTGTGAAGATTACTTGCGAGACAGGTCCCCACTACCTCACGATGTGCGATATGGAGATTAAGGAGGAGGGTCGCTTTAAGATGAATCCCCCGATTCGTTCAGCCGCAGACCGTGATGCATTGGTTGCAGGTCTTGTAGATGGCACTATCGATGTTGTTGCAACAGACCACGCACCCCACACCGCTGAGGAGAAGTCACGAGGCTTGGAGCGTAGCGCAATGGGCGTTGTAGGTCTCGAGACATCGTTCCCCGTAATCTATACCAAGTTGGTTAAGCAGGGCGTGATTTCACTCGAGAAGGCTGTCGAGGTTATGGCTGAGGCTCCCCGCAAAATATTTGGTATTGGCGGAGGTTTGGCTGAGGGTGAGCCTGCTGATATTACAGTATTCGACCTTGAGAAGGAGTTTACGGTCGATCCATCAACATTCCTCACAAAGGGACGCAGTACCCCGTTCGAGGGTTGGCAGTTGCAGGGTGAGTGCCGCCTGACGCTTGTTGACGGACGAGTAGCATATGAAAAATAGGTAAAACAAATAATATAAAATCAAAAGTAAACGAATGAAACCATTTACAAAAAAGTTAGTTCTTGAGAACGGTCGTGAGTTCCTCGGCTATGGCTTTGGTGCCAATGTTGAGCGTGTGAGCGACATCGTTTTCAACACTTCGGTGGTGGGTTATCAGGAGATTCTCTCTGACCCTTCGTGCGTAGATCAGATTGTTGTGATGGCATATCCGTTGATTGGTAACTACGGTATCACAGACGAGGATTTTGAGTCAAAGACTCCGCAGGTGGGCGGTATGGTTGTGCGTGAGTGCAACGAGAACCCCAGCAACTTCCGCTATACGAAGACCTTCTCAGAGACACTCGAAGAGGCTGGTATCCCTTGCATCGCAGGCGTTGATACTCGTATGATTGTACGTATCATCCGTGACGAGGGCTCACAGCGTGCAGCTATCGTTAACATCGATACTACAACAGAGCAGGCTCTCGAGATGATTAAGAATGCTCCCCAGCCTAAGAATCAGGTAGCTAAGGTTAGCAGCCGTAAGCGCTGGTTCTCACGTACTCCCAACCACAAGTATGATATCGTAGCTGTTGATTGCGGTATTAAGCACAGCATCATCGAGCAGTTTACAAGCCGTGGTTGCAACGTTACGGTTGTTCCCTACAACACAACCTTGGAGGAGATTATGGCATTTAACCCCGACGGTATCTTTATCTCAAACGGTCCCGGTAACCCCGAGGAGTTGACTGAGGTTATAGAGTTGATTAAGGAGGTTGATGGTAAGATTCCTATGTTGGGTATCTCGCTCGGTATGGAGCTTATCGCTTTGGCATACGGTGCTAAGGTTTATAAGATGAAGTGTGGTCACCACGGCTCGCCCGCAGTACGTACCCTCTCGTCAGGTCGTATTGATATGACCTCGCAAAGCCACGATTACGCCGTAGATGCTGCGTCGCTTACAGGTACTCGTTTGGCTGTCACACACGAGAATGTTCTCGATAACACAGTCGAGGGCTTGGAGTGTGCTGAGGATAAGATGTACGCTTTGCAGTTCTATCCCGAGAGTGCTCCGGGTCCGCAGGATTGCGCCTATCTTTTCGATAAATTCATTAAACTGATGGAGGAGAAACAAAATGCCTAGAAGAACAGATATAAAGAAAGTAATGGTAATCGGCTCAGGTCCGATTGTCATTGGTCAGGCTGCTGAGTTTGACTATGCAGGTACACAGGCGTGCTTGGCATTGAAGGAGGAGGGTTATGAGGTAATTCTCGTTAACTCAAACCCCGCAACTATTATGACCGATACAAATATCGCCGACAAGGTCTATATGGAGCCCTTGACTTTGGAGTACGTGGCAAAGATTGTTCGTTATGAGCGTCCCGATGCTATCGTTCCTGGTTTGGGTGGTCAGACTGGTTTGAACTTGGCTGTTCAGCTCGCTAAGAAGGGTATCTTGGAAGAGTGCAAAGTTGAGATTCTTGGTACCTCATTCAAGTCTATTGAGGAGGCTGAGGACCGTGAGTTGTTCAAGGAGTTGTGCGTTCGTATCGGTGAGCCCGTATTGCCCTCTGTTGTTGTAAACACTATGGAGGATGGTGTTAAGGCTGCCCAGGAGATTGGCTACCCCGTTGTGTTGCGTCCCGCATTTACACTCGGTGGTACGGGTGGTGGCTTCGCCGACAACGAGGAGGAGTTGCGTGAGATTATGCGTAACGCATTGGTGCTCTCTCCCGTACACCAGGTACTGGTTGAGAAGAGTATCAAGGGCTACAAGGAGATTGAGTTCGAGGTGATGCGTGATAGCAACGATACCGCTATCGCAATTTGTAGTATGGAGAACATCGACCCCGTAGGTATCCACACAGGTGACTCTATGGTTATCGCTCCAGCGCAGACCCTTACAGATAAGGAGTATCAGTTGTTGCGTGGTAGTGCATTGAAGATTATCCGTGAGCTTAAGATTGAGGGCGGTTGTAACGTGCAGTTTGCATTGGATCCTCTCTCATTCAAGTACTATATCATCGAGGTTAACCCCCGTGTATCTCGTTCATCGGCTTTGGCATCAAAGGCGAGTGGTTTCCCCATTGCACGTGTAACAGCGAAGATCGCCGTAGGTCTTACTTTGGATGAGATTATGATTTCGGGTCGTCCCGCTTGCTTCGAGCCTGCATTGGACTATGTAGTATTGAAGGTTGCTCGCTTCCCGTTCGATAAGTTCAGCGATGCATCTAACGAGTTGGGCACTCAGATGAAGGCTACGGGTGAGGTAATGAGTATCGGTCGCACAATCGAGGAGGGTATCTTGAAGGCTATCCGCTCGTTGGAGACAGGTGTTTGCCACATCCACAATAAGAAGTTCGACGATTGGAAGACAGATGCTCTGTTGGATTATATCCGCAAGGGTACCGACGACCGTATCTATGCTATCGCACAGCTTATCCGCAAGGGTGTTGATTTGCTCATCATCTACAACCACACAAAGATTGACATGCTCTTCTTGGAGAAGTTGAAGAACATCGTCGAGATGGAGAAGGTTGTCGCGCAAAATAAGGGTTGCATCACCACTCTGCGCGAGGCAAAGAAGATGGGATTCAGCGATAAGTACATCGGTCAGTTGTGGGG
>JAFNUH010000211.1 GCA_017384185.1 Alistipes sp. | reverse complement strand
TGCAAATTATTTGAAGAAGAACTTCGAGGGCGAGCAGGTGCGTGTAGGCGTTGGTCACGATAGCCGTAACAATTCACGCTTGTTTGCCGAGCGTGTGGCAGATATATTTGCATCTAACGGTTTTAAGGTATATCTGTTCGATGCTTTGCGTCCCGTGCCCGAGCTCAGCTTCGCAATTCGTGAGTTGGGTCTGCACTCTGGCGTAGTTATCACAGCATCTCACAACCCCAAGGAGTACAACGGCTACAAGGCTTACTGGAGCGACGGTGCACAGGTTACTCCCCCGCACGATGTTAATATCATCGAGGAGGTTGGTAAGATTACCGACATCTCGCAGGTGCTCACTGGTGCTAACCCTGAGAATATCATCCTTCTTGACGAGGAGTTCGATAAGAAGTATGTTGAGCGTATCAAGAATGATGTGCAGCTCTCTCCCGAGTGTGTAGAGAAGTTCAAGGATATGAAGATTGTTTACACCCCTATCCACGGTGCTGGTGTGCGTCTTGTTCCTATGGCGTTGAAGGCATTTGGCTTCGAGAATGTATTTGTTGTTCCCGAGCAGGCTATAGTTGATGGTAACTTCCCCACTGTTGAGTCTCCCAATCCCGAGGAGCGTAAGACTATGCTTCAGGCTATGGAGTGGGGTCGCAAGGAGGGTGCTGACCTTGTGTTGGCTACTGACCCCGATGCTGACCGTATTGGTGTAGCGTTGCGTACAGGCTCTGGCGAGTATGTATTGCTTAACGGTAACCAGACTTTGGCTCTGTTGCTTAGTTACCAGCTTACTCGTTTGGCTGAGCGTGGCGATTTGGATGGTAACCAGTATGCTGTAAAGACTATCGTAACATCGCAGATGGCAAATGCTGTTGCGGCTCACTTTGGTGTTAAGTGCTACGACTGCTTGACGGGCTTTAAGTATATCGCTAAGATTATCCGTGAGAATGAGGGTATCGCTAAGTATGTAGGTGGTGGCGAGGAGAGCTTCGGTTATCTCGCTGGCGACTATGTTCGTGATAAGGATGCTGTATCGGCTTGTGCTTTGGCTGCTGAGGCTGCTGCGTGGGCAAAGGATACTATGGGCTTGACTCTTTACGAGTGGTTGCAGCAGTTGTATGTTAAGTATGGCTTCTACCGTGAGGGTTTGGTATCACTCGTTTTGAAGGGTATGGATGGTGCTGAGCAGATTCAGAAGATGATGGTTGACTTCCGTGCTAATCCTCCCAAGGAGTTGGCCGGCTCTGAGGTTCTCACGGTACGTGACTATAAGTCATTGGAGGAGATTAACTTGCGTAGCGGTGTTGTAACACCTATCGACCAGGATTCAAGCAACGTATTGCAGTGGATTACCGTTGACGGTAGCATCATCTCAGTTCGTCCCTCAGGTACCGAGCCTAAGATTAAGTTCTACTTCGGCGTGAAGGAGCCTTTGGCATCTGTTGAGGAGTTCGAGGCTGTAGAGGCTAAGCTCGAGGCAAAGATTGAGCAGATTAAGAAGGATCTTAACCTTATATAATATATAGTTAAGCTGATTTTGGCGACCACTCCACTTTTGGGGTGGTCGTTTTTTTCTTTTTAGCCACAAAAAAATGTTAATAGTTGCACGACTTTAAAATTTAGTTTATATTTGTACTAATTTAAACAACTAATATTTCCTTACTATGAAATCATTTAAACTATTTTCAATTCTATCAATCTTACTTGGTGGGTGTGCTGGCGGAGGTGACTCCACAGCTGAGTACAATGCTTTTATTCGACAGGCTGACTCGCTCTATATGGCGGGCAACTACGCATCGGCAAATAACTCATTCGATAACGCATTTAAGTTCAAGAAATCTATTCAGGATACCCATTTATATAATGGTGCGTGCGTAGCTGCACTTGCGGGAGATGCTGATAAAGCTTTTGCACGTCTGGAGATGCGAATGAAGCGAGATAAGGATTGGTATGTTGAAGACCCTATGCGAGATGGTGATTTAGCGACGTTACATTCGGATGTGCGTTGGCAGGAATATGTAGCCGAGATGAGCGAGCGCAAGGAGCGCATAGAGAGTAATTATGATAAACCGCTACGAGCAAGACTAAAACAGATAGCGCAACACGACCAAGATATAAGATATGAGTATATCGGAGCCTTGCGTGGTGGTAATAGCGCTGCTGCTGACTCGTTGCTGAAGCGTATGCAGTATGTTGATAGTGTGAATCACTCGGAGGTGTGTGCTATCCTTGATGCTCGTGGCTGGGTTGGACGTGATGTTATCGGCGATGCGTGCAAGGTTTTTTGGTTAATTATTCAACATTCATCGGTGGAGTCGCAACGTAAATATCTTCCGATGTTCCACGAGGCAGTTAAGCGAGGAGAGATGGATGCCTCGGCAGTTGCAATGATGGAGGACCGAGTGGCTGTTTTTGAAGGAAGACCACAAAAATATGGCTCACAGCTGACGCAGGACGAGGATGGACGCTATGTCCCATTTGAGTTACTTGATGTCCAAAAGGTTGATGATTGGCGCAAGGAGGTAGGTATGGAGCCTTTGGAAGAGTATTTGAAAAATATGAATGCAAGTAGATGATGTTGATATAGCATCTAATTTTAAGGGGCAATATTGCCCCTTATATTATATATTTATGTATATTTGCGAATAAATTTTTTAAGTATGATGATGTATAGATTGTTTGTTATTCTCGCAGCTACTATTGCAAGTCTTGCATTCTCTGGTTGCGGAGAGGATAAGGGTCCTGAGGTTCGCAGAGATATTACACGTATGCAGCACTTCGTGCGTGTGGATGTAAGCAACGATTTGCTCTATATGGCAGACGTTGTGTGCGTAGTAGAGAATATATACGGAGAGACCAAGGAGTATGATTTCCGTAGCTCATCAACTGTTATTGTTGACGATACTTGGAAAAGCGAGTCGGGTACTGCTGAGCCTACGCAGGTGAAGATGACGCTCAAGGCGACACCCCGTGTCGATAGCCCTACAGCTGAGTCTGTTTATGTTGTAAATGCATCTATTCAGAGCGAGTTTACGGTCTATGACCAGAATAATAAGATTATGGGATCAAACAGTGGAAGGTAATCCACCAAAGGGATTTTTATTTGGAACAGAATATACAAAAAAAGATATTGATTTAGCACTATCCTATACAGAGAGAAGCCAACAGT
>JAFNUH010000210.1 GCA_017384185.1 Alistipes sp. | reverse complement strand
GAGTGTGTAGGCGCACTGCATACCTGCAATTCCGCCACCAATGATTACTATATGCTTCATAATTAGAATTTTCTTCTGTAAATTGTATCCTCCGAGCAACTGTTTACTATGGCACGCTCGGGGCGACCTATAAACTTACCGTTACGACCTAAATATTTTGCCGAGGGGTCGTACTCCACGCCCATCTTGTCCAGAAGCGGCTCAACATCTACCTGATGCATCTGCATACCCAGCACCCACGGATCGTAGCCAAGCACCAGACCAGCCATCTCCTCGTATGTGAGGACGGGTATTCCTGCTCCATTCTGCCCGTATGTCGTACCATCCATCTCGGCGATGGTGTATTGCCACTTATCGAGGAACATCGAGCAACCCGGGCAGTTGCAGACGATGAAGTCGGGCTTGTAGGGTGCCATACTCTCCAGCTTCTTGTGTGAATTTGCCACCGAGTAACCACGATTTGCCTGCACCAAGTAGTTGCGAAATCCAAATCCGCAGCAGTGACGACGCTCAGGATAGTCAACCAACTCACCGCCCCAAGACTCACCCATACCAGCCAACACGTAGGGGAACTCCGAGCCTCCGACACCCTTCTTGGGGAATATCTTTGCGTAGTGACAACCGATGTGCTCGACGACCTTCAACGGCTCGCCCGTATAGACATTCACCAATTTGCGTTTAGCCTTTTGTGCTATCGCCTCACGGTGGTGGAATATAACATCCGATGTGTGCGAGAGGTTTTTGGGTACTTTGAACTCTCGTCCCGTGGCCTTGTAGAGATTCTCTCGTGTGCGCTCCTCCGTCTCGGGGAACTCCTCCCAGGTAGCCAACAACTCGGTGTAGATACCGAATGAGGTGATGCACGATGAGGTGAAATTCTCGTAACCAGCCTCGGTCATCAGCGCAAACTGACGTGCAACGACTGCCATAATAGTCTCCAGAGGCACCACATCTGAGTGGTAGCCAATGCCTGTACACGACGTATGCAGCGGGTCGTCGAAAATATTGCGTCCCAAATCCTTGCCCAAAATATCGAGAAAGACCTTCTCGCTACCCGGGAAGAAGTTTTGGCGTATGCACGAACGAGCATAGTAGTAGTTGTCGTCGGCTATCTCTTTCTGGTAATCTGTCCAGCTTGAACGTTTCATAGGCTAATAGTGTTCGTTAGAGTTACGGGTGTAAACATCCATAAAGTACTCCTCGTTAGCGCCGTCGAAGCCCATCTCACGAGCTTTGCGGTCGGAGTGTCGCTCGATGGCGTCGAACATCTCGGTACCACCCGTAACATCGAATATCTTGTGAATCTCGTCGAGCGTCTCGTCTGTCACCTTGCGCAATGCGCCTGCGCCCTCCTTGCCGTAGCAGGGGGTGAACTGACCATATATCTGCTCGTCGTTATCTATAATCCAGCGCCATATAGTACCCTGCTCGGGGTGTAGCTCGGGGCGTATGTTGCGGGGTGTGAGACAGTAGCCCGTGCGAAGAATATTATCGCCGATGGCACGCTTGAGTGCCAGCTGCTGACGACCCTTCTCGCTCTCCACGAAGAAGCCGAGCTTCTGCGAGAGCGTGCGCAGAGCCTGTATAACATATCCCGGAGTGTTGCCTCTCGGACAGCGGGGGCGGCACGACATACACTCACCGCAGTACCATATAACGTTGCTCTTTAGTAGCGACTCAATAGCCTCATCGTCACGTGTTTGCACGATGCTGACGATTTGGCGGGGGTCGTAGTTGTAGAATGCCGCCGCAGGACACACAGCAGTACATACGCCACAATTCATACAGGCGGTTAGACCCTCACGAAGGCGCACATCCTCAAGCAGCATATCGAAGTATTTTGCCATAAAAAAAGTAACTTTGCTTCGAAAGCAAAGTTACTATATATTAATTTTATGGGAGGTAGTATAAATACCTATTTTATCTTACGGGGAACTCCGTAACACGCAGTGTAGTGCATCCGAATGGGATAAGTTCGATGTCAACAACCTCGCCTACCTCGCCCTCGGGAGCCTGCTGTGTGTAGTAGCAGAAGTCACCAGCCGAGTTGCGGTCCATTGTCCAGTCGGGCAGGATGTGTGCCTTTGCCTTAATCTTTATAGGCGCAGCCTCCAATGACCAAGGCTTGTCGCTGCACGCCATCTTCTCCACGATGAAACTCTCGGCAATCTTATCGCTCTGAATATCAGTATTTCGCAGAGCAACGTTCCACGGGGTAGATGATGTAACCTCGTAGTAGTACTCACCGAGTTGAGTGATGTCGTCGCCCTGACAGATATGTTTCTGCCACTTCTCCTCCATACGCAGCGCATATACCAGCGGACCACGCTCGATAACGGCAGCACGGTCATACCAGCGTGATGAGCGTACGGGTGCGTTGAGTGTCAATACAACCTCGTCGCCATCGCTCCACGTGCGGTTCAAACGAATTGTGCCCTTGCGTACCTCGTCGGCGTTGATGCTTTCGCCATTAACGGTCAATGTATATTTATCGCTCCACTCGGGAATACGCAACTCAAAGGGGAATGCTGCCGAGCGGTGTTTGCGCTCGGGCATAGAGAATGAGAAACGAATCTGCTCCTCGAAGGGGTAGCAGGTCTGCTCGTTGATTACGACCTTTGTGCCGTCTGCCAATGTTGTAGAGAGCGTCGAGGGTGCATAAACCATAGCTGCCAAGCCTCCCTCGGCTGTCTTGAGCCAGAGGTTCTGCACAAACTTAGGCCACGCCTGGTGCAGGTTACAAGTGCAGCAGGGATAACCTGTAAGGATTCCAAAGAGAATGTCGGTATCCTCGTGCGGTGTAGAGAAGTTGCGAGCTTTGCGTGTTACCTCCACCTGATTTATCTGGTGATAGTATTGGCGAGCGTCGCCACCATCGGTAATCTGCGTAGGCAGTGCGTTGTATGTAACACGCTCAAGCAAATCGGCGTATGTGTTGTCACCTGTAATGCGATACATCTCCTCCAGCGAATACATCATCTCAACGGCTGTACACAACTCCGAGCCACGTGTGGGGTTGCCAAAGTGCAACATCTCATCTCCTGCCCACAAACCTGTCGGGAAGCCGATGGTCTGGCGGATGCGTCTGAGAGCCTCGTGGGGTGCGTTGAGGTGCTTATCCTGCTTTGACTGCTGCCAGTAGATTACGGGCTCCTTGAAGCCTTGACCGAGATTCACGCAGTGAAGACTATTCTGACGGTAGAGGTGGTCATCGGTTGTGAAGCGTGCCGTCCAATCTGCCGACTGAGAGTGGATAATATCGCCAAGCTTGAGCAAATCTCTATTGCCCGTAATATTATATAACCAATGAACAATCATAAGGTTATCGCCACCACGCTCCGTAGCCCAATATGTCCAGTTACCCAGCGGTGTGCGGGGCAGCTCCTCCAACTGATAGCGGAAGTAGTTGGTCATAAAGGTGATAACACGCTCGTCGCCCGTAGCCATATAGTGTTGCTGCAAAATCTTCAGCGCAACCATACGGGGCCACCAGTCGGCAGCATTGCTACGCTGCATACCACGAAT
The DNA here is from genome assembly GCA_017384185.1 of Alistipes sp. GTDB lineage: Bacteria > Bacteroidota > Bacteroidia > Bacteroidales > Rikenellaceae > Alistipes. The sequence goes on along the minus strand of JAFNUH010000210.1, from coordinate 1,206 downwards.
ATAGGGGCGGTCGGTGTCAGGACCGAAGTATCCATTCTCCTTCTGTGATGCGAGGATAGCCTCTACCCACTTGTTAGCCTTGTCGAGCAGAGCCTTGTCGCCCATAATGTATGCCATCGGCAGAGCTCCATCAATCCAATATGGACCACGCTCCCAGGCATCGCCCTCGCCACCAAGCCAAGCGTTGTTGTGGCCCACGACTAATTCGTAGATGTCGTCGAGGTTGCCAGTCATACCATCCAACATTGTCTGCATCTGGGTGCGGAGCCATCCCTCGGGAGAGATCTCTCCGATGGGGAGCTGAGCATAAGGCACCTCAGCCAATGGTGCACGGTTGAAAATTGGTTGTGGGGTCTGCTTCTTCTGCGCCATAGCAGATGAAAATACCAGGACGGTCGCCACGATAGCGACAAATGAGCGAAGTTTCATAGGTTTATGGTTTGGTTATTTGATTCTCTCGTAAATCTCGAAAGCAAAGGGGTGGGGATACTTCTCGCCGTGGGCGTATGCCTCGCACGATGAGAGTTGCCACTCGCTCTCATCCCACGTGGGGAATGATGTGTCGCCCTCGTAGTCGTGTCCGACACGTGTGAGGTACAATCGGTCGGCAACGCTTAGTGCCAGAGCATAAATCTGCGCTCCGCCTATTACAAATACCTCCTCCTCGGCGGGGAACAATGCGATAGCCTCCTCCAGTGAGCGAACAACGGTGCAGCTCTCTATCTCGCCGATAGTGCGGCTAATTACAACGTTGGTGCGGTTGGGTAGGGGGCGACCCAGCGACTCGTAGGTCTTGCGACCCATAATTACGGGGTGTCCCGATGTGGTACGCTTGAAGAAGCGCATATCCTCCGATATGTGCCACAACAGAGCGTTTTTATCTCCGATAACGCCGTTCTGTGCGACGGCAACGATGATGCTTATCATAGCATTGGGGTGTTTAGAACGACATTGGTGCTTTGATGGTGGGGTAGGGGTCGTAACCCTCCAGAGTGAAATCCTCGTAGCGGAAGTCAAAAACAGACTTCACATCGGGATTAAGGCGCATCGTGGGCAATGCTCGTGGCGTGCGTGATAGCTGCTCCTCGACCTGCTCCATATGGTTGAGATAGAGGTGTGTATCGCCCAAAGTGTGTACAAACTCGCCGGGCTGCAAGCCGCACTCCTGCGCAATCATCATCGTAAGCAGAGCGTACGATGCGATGT